>NZ_JBVHLU010000027.1:0-110274 GCF_055558835.1 Embleya sp. NPDC025285 | reverse complement strand
GGGGGCGCAAACCCTCCCCTCGGTTGGGGAGGCCCCCCCCCCCCCCCCCCCCCCCCCCCTCCCCTCCCCCCCCCCCCGGGACGAAGGGGTGCTGCGCCGGTCGGCGAGGGAGGCCGACCGGGTCCTGCGGTCTCGAGCGACTGCTCGTCGGTCCGGCGGGCGTCAGCCCTTGGCGAGCCGGTCCAGCTCGCCCTGCACGGACGCGAGCAGCTCGTTCCAGGAGGTCTCGAACTTCTCGACGCCCTCCTCCTCGAGCAGGTCGACGACCTCGTCGTAGGAGATGCCGAGCTTGGCGATCGCGTCCAGGTCGGCCCGGGCCGACTCGTACGTGCCGTGCACGGTGTCGCCGGTGATGGCGCCGTGGTCGGCGACCGCGTTCAAGGTGGCCTCGGGCATCGTGTTCACGACGCCCTTGACGACCAGGTCGTCCACGTACATCGTGTCGCGGTACGCCGGGTCCTTGACGCCGGTGGAGGCCCACAGCGGGCGCTGCGGCCGGGCGCCGGCAGCGGCGAGGGCCTGCCACCGCTCCGTGCCGAAGACCTCTTCGTACGCCTGGTAGGCCAGTCGCGCGTTGGCGACCGCCGCCTTGCCGGCCGCGGCCTTGGCCTCGTCGGTGCCCAGGGCCGCCAGCCGCTTGTCGATCTCGGTGTCCACACGGGAGACGAAGAAGGACGCCACCGACTCGATCTTGGAGATGTCCAGACCGGCCGCGCGAGCGCGCTCGATGCCCTCGACGTAGGCCTCCATCACCTCGCGGTAGCGGGCCAGCGAGAAGATCAGCGTGACGTTGACGCTGATGCCCTCGGCGAGCGTCTGCGAGATGGCGGGCAGGCCGGCCTTGGTGGCCGGGATCTTGATGAACAGGTTCGGCCGGTCGACGAGCCACCAGAGCTGGCGGGCCTCGGCGATGGTCGGCTCGGTCTTGTGCGCCAGCCGCGGGTCGACCTCGATCGACACCCGGCCGTCGACACCGTCGGTCGCCTCGTAGACCGGGCGCAGCACGTCGCACGCCTGGCGCACGTCGGCGGAGGTGATCATCCGCACGGCCTCTTCGACGGTGACGCCGCGCACCGCGAGGTCGCGTACCTGCGCGTCGTAGACGTCGTTGCCGGTGATCGCCTTCTGGAAGATCGCCGGGTTGGTGGTCACGCCGACGACCTCGCGGTCGCGGACGAGTTCGTGCAGGTTGCCGGACTCCAGCCGCGTCCGGCTCAGGTCGTCGAGCCACACGGCCACGCCCTCGGCGGACAGGCGACGCAGGGGTTCCGTCATGACACTTTGCTCCTTCTCGAGTCGGCGGCCGGGTCCGGATCGCTCTTGGGTGCCGGACCGGCGCCCGTCGTGGGCGGTGTCGGGCGGGTGTTCCCACCCGACACCGCCCACAGGGTTACGTGACCTTCAGCTACCGGCTTGCGCCAGGGATTCCCGGGCGGCCGAAACGACCGCCTCGTGGGTCAGCCCGAACTCGGCGAACAGCTTCTTGTAGTCCGCCGACGCGCCGAAGTGCTCCAGCGAGACGATCCGGCCGGCGTCGCCGACCAGCTCGCGCCAGCCCTGCGCGATGCCCGCCTCGACCGACACGCGCGCCTTGACCGACGGCGGCAGCACCTGCTCGCGGTAGGCCTGGTCCTGCTCGTTGAACCACTCCAGGCACGGCAGCGAGACGACCCGGGTCGGCACGCCCTCGGCCTCCAGCACCTCGCGCGCCGCGACCGCGATCTGCACCTCGGAGCCGGTGCCGATCAGGATCACCTGCGGGGTGCCGCTGGACGCCTCGGCCAGCACGTAGCCACCGCGCGCGGTGCCCTCGGCCGAACCGAACTCGCCCCGGTCCCAGGTCGGTACGTCCTGGCGGGTGAGCAGGATGCCGGCCGGGCGGTCGGTGGTCTCCAGGATCTTGCGCCAGGCCACCGCGACCTCGTTCGCGTCCCCCGGGCGGACCACGTCCAGGCCGGGGATCGCGCGCAGCGCGGCGATGTGCTCGATCGGCTGGTGGGTGGGACCGTCCTCGCCGAGGCCGATCGAGTCGTGCGTCCACACGTACGTCGTGGGCAGCTTCATCAGCGCGGCGAGCCGTACGGCCGGGCGCATGTAGTCGCTGAACACCAGGAACGTGCCGCCGTAGATGCGCGTCCCGCCGTGCAGGGCGATGCCGTTCATGGTCGAGCCCATGGCGTGCTCGCGGATGCCCCAGTGCACGGTGCGCCCGTACGGGCTCGCGCCCTTGAGCGGGTTGCCCTCGGGCAGGAACGAACTGCCCTCGTCGATGGTGGTGTTGTTGGACTCGGCCAGGTCGGCCGAGCCGCCCCACAGCTCGGGGATGACCGCGCCGAGCGCGGCGAGCACCTTGCCGGAGGCCTTGCGGGTGGCGACCGGCTTGCCGGCCTCGAACTCCGGCAGCACCTTCTCCCAGCCGTCGGGCAGCCGACGGGCGGAGATCCGGGCGTGCTCGGCGGCGCGCTCGGGGTTGGTCTCGGCCCACTTGGCGTACGCGCTCTTCCAGGCGTCGTGCGCGGCACGGCCCCGGTCGACCACCTTGTGGGCGTGCGCCAGTACGTCCGCGGCGACCTCGAAGTTCTGCTCCGGGTCGAAGCCCAGGATCCGCTTGGTGGCCGCGACCTCCTCGGCGCCCAGCGCCGAGCCGTGCGCCTTGCCGGTGTTCTGCGCGTTCGGCGCGGGCCACGCGATGATCGTGCGCATGCCGATCATGGTCGGCCGGCCGGTCTCCGCCTTGCCCGCCTCCAGCGCCGCGTTCAGCGCCGCGATGTCGATGTCGCCGTCGGCCTGCGGCTCGACGCGGATGGTGTGCCAGCCGTAGGCCGCGTAGCGGGCGAGGACGTCCTCGCTGAACGCGGTCTCGGTGTCACCCTCGATCGAGATGTGGTTGTCGTCGTAGAGCACGACGAGGTTGCCCAGCTTCTGGTGGCCGGCGAGCGAGCTGGCCTCGGCGGAGACGCCCTCCTCCAGGTCGCCGTCGGAGGCGATCACCCAGATGGTGTGGTCGAACGGCGACGTGCCGGGGGCGGCGTCGGGGTCGAACAGGCCACGCTCGTAGCGGGCCGCCATCGCCATGCCGACCGCGTTGGCCACACCCTGGCCGAGCGGCCCGGTGGTGGTCTCGACGCCGGCGGTGTGGCCGTGCTCGGGGTGGCCGGGGGTGCGGCTGCCCCAGGTGCGGAACGACTTGAGGTCGTCCAGGGTCAGGCCGTAGCCGGACAGGTAGAGCTGCGTGTACAGGGTCAGGCTGGTGTGACCCGGGGACAGCACGAAGCGGTCGCGGCCGGTCCAGTCCGGGTCGGTCGGGTCGTGGCGCAGGAACTTCTGCCAGATGAGGTAGGCCGCGGGGGCCAGGCTCATGGCCGTTCCGGGGTGGCCGTTACCGACCTTCTGAACGGCGTCCATCGCCAGCACGCGAGCGGTGTCGACGGCTCGCTTGTCGAGGTCGCTCCAGTCGAGAGAGCTGTTGTCGGGGGTCGGCTTGGTGCTCACCCTGGTCAGGGCTCCTTCCGGGGTCTTCCGGTGTAGGCCGAAAAAAAGCGGCCGGCTCGGGGTCTACGCCCCGGCGCCTCAGGCACGTGGCCGAGCCTACCGGGGGCGACCTGCCCGCTCGCTCGGAGGACGGCCACCCGGGTGGTGACGTTCACCTGGTGGACAGGACGGGAGGTGCGGGCGGGACGAGGCGGGACACGCGGTGGGCGCGGGACTCGACGCGCGGCTGCCTTCGGCTCGGCTACCCCGGCATGCGGCGGGCATGCCCCGGAGGGTTTGTGCCCCTGGTGAGGGACTACAGTTTCCTGCTAGTGGGTCCGGGCCTCGACATCCCGACGCCGCTCGATACCGCTTACATATTGACGAGCAAACCGGCTTCCGGGCGGCACCCGGGCCCGGCCGAAAACGCTGCTGATGGGGTGTTCGTGACAGCCGTCGAATCCCGACCGGCCGGGCTGGTGGGAAATGCGCCCGCCGGCGCCCGCCCGCCGATGGCCCGGGTTCTCGCATTCGTGGCCCTCACCAAGCCGCGCATCATCGAACTGCTGCTGATCAGCACGATTCCGGTGATGTTCCTCGCGGCCGACGGGCTGCCGGACCTGGGTCTGGTGCTTCTGGTCGTCTTCGGCGGCTACCTCTCGGCGGGCAGTGCCAACGCCTTCAACATGTACATCGACCGGGACATCGACCGGTTGATGCACCGCACCGAGCGGCGACCGCTGGTCACCGGGATGGTGTCCCCGCGCGAGTCGATCGTGTTCGCGAGCGCGCTCGGGGTGATTTCCACCGCGTGGTTCTGGTTCCTGGTCAATCCGCTGTCGGCGGCGCTTTCGGTCTTCGCGATCTTCTATTACGTGGTCGTGTACACGATGCTGCTGAAGCGGCGCACGCCGCAGAACATCGTGTGGGGCGGCATCGCCGGCTGTATGCAGGTGTTGATCGGCTGGACCGCGGTGACGAATTCGCTGGATTGGGCGCCGGTGGTGCTCTTCGCGGTGGTCTTCTTCTGGACGCCGCCGCACTATTGGCCGCTGTCCATGAAGTTCACCGACGACTACACCAACGCCGGCGTACCGATGTTGCCGGTGGTGGCGGGCAACAAGGTCGTGGCGAACCAGATCGTGGCCTACAGCTGGGTCATGGTCGGTGTCTCGATGCTGCTGTGGCCGGCCGCCGACACCGGCCCGCTCTACCCGATCGCGGCGGCGCTGCTCGGCATCGCGTGGTTGTGGGAGGCGCACGGTCTCCAGCGTCGGGCCAAGGCCGAGGTCACCGGTGGCAAGCTGAAGGAGATGCGGCTGTTCCACTGGTCGATCACCTACCTGACGCTGCTGTTCGTCGCGGTGGCGGTGGACCCGCTGGTGTTCTGAGCCGACCCCCTCGTCGGTCGGCTCCGGGGACGTGATCCGGACCACGTGGGTTCACTCGGATCCGGCGACGCGCCCTCGGTAATGTGGGCGCCATGACGGACACCGATACCACGACGGCCACGCCGGACCCGGGTACCCCGGACACGCGGGTCGAGCGACAGGTGCGCAGGATCGCCAAGCACATCGAGCGCTTCACCGCCGCGCACGGCGGGGGAGGCGACGCGATCGTCGAGTACGTCGGGCGCGACGCGACCCGGATCGTGCTCGTGGGGACCGACGGGGCATGGGGCGACCAGGTCGTCCGCAACCCGGACATCGCGCGCGCGGCCATCGTCAAGGCGGGCGTCACGCTGCACGAGGAGTTCCCGAACGACCTCGCGGCGAAGGTACGCACGACCAAGTACGAGTGGAACCGCATGGCGGGCATGCAACTGGGCGGCTCGCAGGGCTGACCCGGTCGGACCGTGGCGTGGCATCGGCCCGCGCGCGCCGGCCGGCGCGGGTCAGGCCACTTCGTCGTGTCCGCCCGGACGGGCTTCGTCGGGATCGCGGCTGTCGTGCGCGGTGAACACGAAAGCCGAGGCATCGCCGTCCAGGTCGATGGTCAGCGACGCATTCAGGGCCTTCGCGAGGCGCGTGAGCAGCGGCAGGGTCGGCACGGAGTCGCCGCCCTCGATGTCGGAGATCCGCGGCGCGGCTGGGTCATTCCCGCGCGCCCCGCCGGTTCGCTCTGCGACAAACCGAGTTCGACACGGCGGTCGTGGACGGCCCGGCCGAGCGCGAACGCGTACCCGACTACCCGTCGGCGCTTCACCCGGTCGGGGCGTGAAGTGTGTCCGCCGCGACGCGGGGACTTGCGCCTCCGGTAGGGGGAGCCGTGAGGGTGGGGGCATGAACGGCGACGCGCTCCACACGATCGGGGACCTGGCTCGGCGGACCGGGCTGACGGTCAAGGCCATTCGGTTCTACTCCGACTCGGGGATCGTGCCGCCCACCGATCGCAGTCCCGCCGGCCACCGCCGCTACGACACCGACGCCGTCGCCCGCCTGGACCTCGTCCGCACACTGCGCGACCTGGGACTGGACCTGTCCACGATCCGCCGGGTCGTGGACCGGGAGCAGTCCCTCCCGGAGGTCGCGGCGGCACATGCCGAGGCGCTGGCGGCGCAGATCCACACGCTGCGTCTGCGTCGCGCGGTGCTCACGGTGGCGGCTCGACGCGGGGCCGGCCCCGAGGAGATGGATCTCTTGCACACCCTGGCCAAGCTCTCCGAAGACGAACGTCGACACCTGATCGCCGACTTCCTCACGTCGATCTTCGGCGACCCGGACGCCGATCCCGCGTTCGCCGGGATCATCCGCTCGATGACGCCCGAGCTCCCCGACCACCCCGAGCCGGAACAGGTCGAGGCGTGGGTCGAACTGGCCGAACTCACCCGCGACCCGGACTTCCGCACCGCCCTCCGAAACCTGGCCGAGCAACACGGCACCGAACGCACCCGGTCCGGAGCCACGGTCCCGCGCCGCGACACCATCGCCGTCGCCCGCACCCACGCGGCAGCGGCCCTGGCAGCCGGCATCGCCCCGACCGCACCCGAAGCCGCCCCGATCGTCGCCGCGCTGACAGCGGACTGCGCCCGAACCACCGGCCTCCCCGACGACGCCCACCTGCGCCGCCGCCTACTCACCCGCCTGCACTCCGCGAACGACCCCCGCCGCCACCGCTACTTCCACCTCCTCGCACTCGTCAACGGCTGGCCCGCCCCGATCGACCCCACCCCCGAACTCGCCTGGCCCATCCACGCCTTGCGCGCGGGGACACCGACGTAACCAAGAGCCGGGACTTCCGGCCACGGCGGTGAACAACCCGAAGGCGGCCGAGTATCGGCCCACCGCGGCGGCGGGCGACGGTCACGACGGATGCCGATCCGCTGCTCCGCTCCGGTCGGCACGCCGTGCGCCGACTCGCCCCGCACTCGAATCAGGCCGGATCCTCGCTTCGAGCACCGATCTCGCGGCCGTCGGGCGGCGGGACGACGGCCTCGCCCACGCGGTGCTGTGCGTCACGGCCGGAGCAGACCGGCGCGGCGGCGGAGGTCGGCTTCCGGAGGGAGGGTGGTCGGGTCGATACGCGTGGGGGCGGGGACGTAGTGCTCGTAGAGGGGTTCGGCGCCGCGGGGCATGGGTCGGCGGTCGAGGAGGGTGAGGAGGGCGGAGCGGGCGCAGGCATATGTCCTGACCGCTTGCAGCGCCTCCTCGCGACACTTTCCGGTTCGCAGTGCCTCGTGTGCGTGCTCCGCCGTCGCGCGGGCCCGGGCGTGGGTCGGCGCGATGTCGTGGTGCCAGGAGGCGAGGTCGAAGAGGAGTTTGTCTCGCCGGGCCGACTCGAATTGCCGACCGGGGTCCGCTGTCGTGCCCTCGGGCGGCGGGGCGAAGAAGGCGAAGCCGCGTTCTCGGTGCAGCGGGAAGTCATGGGCGTGCGTGCCGGTGTAGCCGTCCAGGTCGATGGGCGACATCGGTGTCGGCGTAGGCTGCGCGGCGGTCATCGCACCATGACAGGGCACCCGTACGGCGTTGTCCAGCCCGGCCGCAGCGGCGCGCGGGCCCAAATATTCGCCGGCCGAGACGGGCCCGGACTCGCAGACCGACCGGATGGCCGACGACTCGCCCGCCCGCGTGGAGCGGTACGCAACACGCGCCTACCGCCCAACCGATCGGGCCGCCGTGCTCGCGCTCGTCGAGGCCGATCGCATACTCGGCCAACCCCCGGCCACCGAGTCGATGTCGGCCGAGGCGTTGGCCGGTCGGTCGAGCGTGGACGGCGCGCGGCGGAGCGAACCGGCCGACCTGCGCACCGAGGTCGTGGACGACGGCGGTCGACCGGTCGGAGTGGCGTCCTTTGCGACCCGGCCGCGGGACGGCGCCGGCGCATTCGGGCCCCGATGGGCAACCGGATCGTCCGGCCGTGGGGTCCCCCCCGGCGTCACCGGGGCGTGGTTCCGGGTTCATCGGGGTACGGGTGTTCCGGTCCCATCCGCCGGGTACAGCAGAGCGGGAAAGTGACGTGAGGGACCAAAATGGGGCCACACGTGGGACCGGCCACGGGCCCACACGATGGACCGAAGGAGTGAGGGCGATGGCTGCCGCTCTGAGGGAGGACGACGCACAGGCCCACGTACACGGGGTGTGCTTCAAGACCGGCCCACCCGCACGGGTGGGGATCGAGCTGGAATGGATCGTGCACGACGGTGCCGACGCCCGCCGGGAGGTGGCGCCGGAGCGGCTGGACGAGGCCCTGGCCCCGCTGAAGGCTGATGGGCTGCCGTTCGGCAGTAGGTTGACCCGCGAGCCGGGTGGGCAGGTCGAGCTGAGCTCACCACCCGCCGCCACGCTCGCTGGATGCGCCGAGGACCTCCGGGCCGACAAGGTCGCCCTGGAACAGGCGCTGGCCGCGAGCGGACTGGTGCTCGCCGGCCACGGCCTGGAGCCGTACCAAAACCCACCACGGATCGTCGACCATCCCCGCTATCGGGCTATGGAGGCGTACTTCGACCGTGGCGGCTCGTGGGGCCGGATGATGATGCGCGGTACCGCGTCCGTCCAGGTCAACCTGGACGCGGGAGACGATGGCGAGGGCCGTCAGGGCTATCGGTCGCGCTGGGAACTGACCCACCGACTCGGCCCGGTACTGGTCGCCGCGTTCGCCAACTCGCCGCTGTGGCAGGGCAGGCCGACCGGTTGGCGGTCGACCCGACAACTCGTCTGGACCCGGATGGACCCCGGCCGCACCCGGCCGCCGGAGCCGCAGCCGGGAGCCGACCCGGATCCGCGCGCCGCCTGGGCGTGCTACGCGCTGGACGCCCCGCTGCTGTGCGTACGCGGCAGTGAGGAGGACTGCTGGACCGCACCCGAGGGGCTGACCTTCCGCTCCTGGCTGCGCGGCGCACCCGGCGTGCGCCCACCCACCCTGGAGGACTTGGACTACCACCTGACCACGCTCTTCCCGCCGGTCCGCCCGCGCGGTTGGCTGGAGCTGCGGATGATCGACGCCCAGTGCGGCGACGACTGGGTCGTCCCCGCCGCGATGGCCGCCACCCTTTTGGACGACCCGGTCGCGGCCGAGGCGGCCTGGGCGGCGACCGAGCCGCTGTGCCCGAACGGCGCGGCGGTGCCCGACGAGTCGATGTGGACCCGGGCCGCCCGGCTCGGTCCCGCCGACCCGGTGCTGGGCAAGGTGGTCCGCGCGTGCTTCGCCGCCACCGAGAACGCCCTGGCCGACGGCGGCGCCCCCGGCCCGCTGCGCGCGGCCGTCGCCGAATTCACCCGGCGCTACGCCGAACGGGGCCGATGTCCCGCGGACGACCTGCTGGAAAGGACCCGTCGATGAAGTCGTTGAAGCCATCGCAGCCGCCGAAGGCGCCGAAGCCGTCGAAGCGGTCCGGCCGGGCGGCGTCGACGAAGACGTCGCAGCCCACAGCATCCACACCGTCCACTGGGGCCACGGGGTCCGCGGGATCCGGCGGATCCCATCCGGAACCCCCGACCACCGATCGCCGTGCGATAGCCCGGGCCGCGCTGATCCGGGCCCGACGTCGGACCCTGGCCCTGACCGACTGCCTGACCGACGAGGAACTGACCGCCCAGCACTCCCCGCTGATGTCGCCGCTGGTCTGGGACCTGGCCCACATCGGCAACCAGGAGGAGTTGTGGCTGGTCCGCCGCGCCGGCGGGAGACCCGCGCTGCGCCCGGACCTGGATCCGCTGTACGACGCGTTCCGGCATCCGCGCGCCGACCGGCCCGCGCTGCCCCTGCTCGGGCCGGAGCAGGCCCGGGAGTACGTCGGGCGGGTGCGTGAACACACCTTCGACGTCTTGGAATCCGCCGATCTCGGCACGGGCGGCGATCCGCTCCTGGCCGACGGATTCGTGTTCGGCATGCTCGCCCAACACGAGCAGCAGCACGACGAGACCATGCTGGCGACCCATCAACTGCGGGACGGGGCAGCGGTGTTGGATGCCCCGGAACCGCCGGGCGCGGCCGATGCGGACGCGCTCGACGGTGAAGTCCTGATCCCCGCCGGGCCGTTCGAGATGGGCACCACGGACGATCCGTGGGCGCTGGACAACGAACGACCCGCGCACATGGTGGACGTACCGGCGTTCTGGCTGGACACGGCGCCGGTGACCAACGCGGCCTACCTGGAGTTCATCGCCGACGGCGGTTACGCGGACGACCGCTGGTGGAGCCCGGAGGGTCGGCGGCACCGACAGGACGCCGAGCTCACCGCCCCGTTGTTCTGGCGGCGCGACGGTGACACGTGGCTGATTCGGCGGTTCGGCCGGACCGAGCCGGTGCCGCTCGACGAGCCGGTCCTGCACGTGTGCTGGTACGAGGCCGACGCGTACGCGCGCTGGGCCGGGCGGCGGCTGCCGACCGAGGCGGAGTGGGAGAAGGCGGCCCGGCACGATCCGGCCGAGGGCCGCTCGCGGCGGTATCCGTGGGGTGACGCCGACCCCACGCCCGAGCACGCCAACCTGGGCCAACGGCACCTGCGACCGGCGCCGGCCGGCGCCTACCCGGCGGGAGCCGCCGCGTGCGGGGCGCGGCAGTTGATCGGCGACGTCTGGGAGTGGACCTCCTCCGACTTCACCCCCTATCCGGGATTCGCCGCGTTCCCCTACCGGGAGTACTCCGAGGTGTTCTTCGGCCCCGGGCACAAGGTGCTGCGCGGCGGCGCGTTCGGGGTGGACGAGGTGGTCGCCCGGGGCACGTTCCGCAACTGGGATCTGCCGATCCGCCGGCAGATCTTCGCCGGCTTCCGGACCGCCCGCGACGCTGCGCCCCGGGAGGCGCGCTGATGTGTCGTCATCTGGCCTATCTGGGACCGGAGATCACCCTCGCCGAGGTCCTGGTGGACCCGGCGCAGGGCCTGTACGAGCAGTCCTGGGCGCCGCGTCGGCAGCGGTACGGGACGGTGAACGTGGACGGCTTCGGCTTCGGCTGGTATCCGGACCAGCCGGCCTCGGCGTCCCGGGACGAAACCGAAGCCGAGGCCGGTGCCGGGGCCGACGTCGAACCCGCCCGCTACCGGCGGGCGTTGCCGATCTGGGCCGATCCCAACCTGCCCGACCTGGCGCGCACCATCCGCAGCGGCGCTTTCCTGGCCGCCGTCCGCAGCGCCACCGCGGGCACCAGTCAGGACGAGGCCGCTGCCGCGCCGTTTCGGGACGGCCGCTGGTTGTTCAGCCACAACGGCGCGATCCCGGAATGGACCCGGCTGCCGATCGGGCCCGCGCTCGATCCGGCCGACCTGCTCGCCCTGGAGTCGCGCTGCGACTCGGCGCTGCTCTGGGCCATGCTCGCGCGCCGACTCCGGCAGCGGGAGCCGGTCGGCGGCGCGCTGGCCGACCTGGTCCGGCGGATCGCCGAGGTGCGTCCGAACGCCCGGCTCAACCTGCTGCTCACCGACGGCCGGACCGTCTTCGCCACCCGGTACGGCGACACCCTGTGGTACCGCACCACCCCCGGCCGGGTCCTGGTCGCCTCCGAGCCCGACGCGAACACGGGAGGCGGTTGGGGCGAGTGGCTCGAGGTACCCGAACGCTCCCTCCTGCTGGCTACCCGCAGCGGGGTCCGCATCGCCGCGATCCGCCCGGTACGGGCCGTCGCCGCACGTCCGTCATCCGCCCCACAGGAACGGCGTCCCATGAACAGCCGCTTCACCCTCGACCACCGGCTGCCGGCCGACTACTTCGACACCACGCTGCGTGCCGACGTGCTCCGGGGCCTCACGGCACCGACCAAGTCGCTGCCGCCCAAGTGGTTCTACGACGCGCGCGGCAGCGAACTGTTCGAACAGATCACCCACCTGCCCGAGTACTACCCCACCCGCGCCGAGCAGGAGATCCTCACCCGGCGCGCCGCCGAGATCGCCGCCGCCACCCGGGCGCACACGCTGATCGAGCTCGGCTCCGGTTCCTCCCGCAAGACCCGGCTGCTCCTGGACGCGCTCACCGCGGCCGGCACGCTGGAGCGCTATGTGCCGCTGGACGTGAGCGACTCGGCGCTGACCCAGGCCGGCGAGGCACTCTGCCGCGACTATCCCGGCCTGCGGGTCGCGGCCACCGTCACCGACTTCGAACACGACCTGGCACTGGCCGACGAACCCGGCCCTCGACTGCTCAGTTTCCTGGGCAGCACGCTGGGCAACCTCGGCCCCGCCCAGCGCACCGACTTCTACCGCATCCTGCGGCGCGCCCTGAGCGCCGACGACACCCTGTTGCTCGGCGTGGACCTGGTCAAGGACCCGGGTGTCCTGGTCGCGGCCTACGACGACAGCCAGGGCGTCACCGCCGCCTTCAACAAGAACGTGCTCCACGTGCTCAACCGCGAACTCGACGCGGACTTCGACCCGGACGCCTACGACCACGTGGCCGTGTGGAACGCCAGGGAGGAGCGCATCGAGATGCACCTGCGCTCCCGCGTCGGGCAGACCGTGAAGATCCCGGCGGTGGACCTGTCGGTGGACTTCACCGAGGGCGAGCTGCTGCGCACCGAGATCTCCACCAAGTTCCGCCGCGAGGCCCTGCTCGCCGAGCTGGCCGAGGCGGGCTTCACCGTCCGCCAGTGGTGGACCGACCCGCAGGAGCGCTTCGCACTCCTGTTGGCGGTCCCCAGCCGCTGATCGAGGCGGGACCAGGAACGCCGAGACGGGTCGGACCCGCGAGGGTTCGACCCGTTTCGGGCCCGGCATCGGGCGGTCAGTAACGGGTGGCGACCGGCTCGCGCAGCTCGGCGTCGAGGTCGTCGGCCCCCTCGGGCGGGGTGTCGCCGCGCATGCGCAGGGCGAACAGGACCCGGGTGGCGGTGACCACGGTCAGGGCGGCGCCGAACATGTGGGTGAGGACCATCCACTCGGGGAGGCCGTTGAAGTACTGGACGTAGCCGATCAGGCCCTGCGGGATCAGCACCGCGAGCAGCCACCACACGCGGTGCTGGGCGGCGAGCGGGGCGTCGGTGACGCGCAGCGCCAGCGCCAGGGCGACGGCCGCGCCCAGGAGCAGGAACGCCAGGTCCGCGTGCAGCCAGGCCGTCTGGTCGATGTCCACGTCGAAGCGCTTGGCCTTGAGGTCGCCCGCGTGCGGCCCGGAGCCGGTGACCACGGTGCCGACCACGATCAGCGCGCCGGCCACCGCGAGGGTGCCGTAGCCGAACCAGCGGATCTCCGGGCGGACCAGCAGCCGGGCCGGCGCGTCGCCCTCGCCGGCGCGCTCGTACAGCATCACCGCCGACGCGATCAGCAACATCGACAGGAGCAGGTGGCTCGCCACCGCCATCGGGTGCAGGTCGGTGAGCACGGTGATCCCGCCCAGCACGGCCTGGCCGACGACCGTGCCGATCTGGATCCAGGCCAGCGTGGTGATGTCCTTGCGGCGCACGGTCAGCCGGTAGGCGGCCACCACGCAGGCCACCGCGATCGCGCCGACCACGTAGGCCAGCATGCGGTTGCCGAACTCGATGTACGCGTGGTGACTGATCGCCTCGTGCGGCGTCCAGTTGCTGGTGTCGCTGTCGCACCGGGGCCAGGTGTCGCACCCCAGGCCCGAGTCGGTGAGTCGGACGAGACCGCCCGTGACGACGATGCCGATCTGCGCCACCAGGTTCGCGAGGAACACGCGGCGGGCGACGAGGGGGGAGACGGCCTGCAGACTCATGCGCGACATGCTACGTCGTGAATGAATTCACAAGCGCACCAGGGGTGTCGGCCGACGCCGGGCCGGCCGCGCCCCCCCGGACCACTCGCGGACCTCACTCCCAGCGGAAGAAGCGCGCCGCCGCGCCCAGGCCCAAAACCGCCCAGACCGCCAGGATCGCCAAGTCGCCCAGCGGCAGTCCCGATCCGTCCCGGAGCACGTCGCGCAGTCCGTCGGACAGCGCCGAGATCGGCAACAGCGCGAGCGTGTGCTCGACCCCGGAGGGGAACTTGTCCAGCGGCACGATCACCCCGCCGCCCAGCAGCAGCAGGATGAACACCAGGTTCGCGGCGGCGAGGGTGGCCTCGGCGCGCAGCGTCCCGGCCATCAGCAGGCCGAGTCCGGAGAAGGCCGCCGTACCCAGCACGAGCAGCAGGATCACCCAGACCGGATTGCCGTGCGGCGACCAGCCCATCGCCAGCGCGATCACCACGAGCAGCGCCACCTGGAGGATCTCCACCAGGATCACGCACGCCGTCTTCGCGACCATCAGCCCCCAGCGGGGCAGCGGCGTCGAACCGAGCAGCTTGAGCACTCCGTAGCGCCGCTCGAACCCGGTCGCGATGGCCTGACCGGTGAACGCGGTCGACAGCACCGCCAGCGCCAGCACCCCCGGCGCCAGGAAGTCCACCCGTTCGCCGTCCCCGGTGTCGACGATGTCCGCCGACCCGAAGACCACCAGCAGCAGCGTCGGGATGATCACCGTCAGCAACAGTTGCTCGCCGTTGCGCAACAACATCCGCGTCTCCAACGCGGTCTGCGCCCCGATCATCCGGGACATCGGCGCGGCCCCGGGGGCGGGCGCGAACGTACCGCGGTGTCGTTCCTTTGCCACCGAATCCCGCGTCGGCGTGCTCAACTGCGCAGCTCCCGTCCGGTCAGTTCCATGAACACGTCCTCCAGGCTGCGTCGTTCCACGGTCAGCCGCTCCGGCATCACCCCGTGCTGCGCGCACCACGAGGTGACCGTGGCCAGCAGTTGCGGGTCGATCTCGCCCTCGATCCGGTACGCGCCGCGTGAGACCTCCAGCGCCTTGGCACCCACCGGCAGCGCGTTCAGCAGCGATCCCAGGTCCAGGCCGGGCGGCCCGGCGAAGCGCAGCGAGTTCTCCGCGCCGTCGTGGCACAGCGCCTCGGGCGAGCCGGAGGCGATCACCCGACCGTGGTCCACGATCGCCACCTCGTCGGCGAGCTTCTCCGCCTCGTCCATCAGGTGGGTGGTCAGCACCACGCTCACCCCGTCGGCGCGCAGCTCGCGCACCAGGTCCCAGCCGGCGTGCCGGGCGTGCGGGTCGAGTCCGGCGGTCGGCTCGTCCAGGAAGACCAGCTCGGGGCGGCCGACCACGGCGAGCGCGAGCGCGAGCCGCTGCTGTTGGCCGCCGGACAACCGCCGGTAGGTGGTCCGCCCGCACGAGCCCAGGCCGAGCCGCTCGATCAGCATCGACACGTCCAGGGGGTGGGCGTGCAGCTTCGCCACGTGTCGCAACATCTCCTCGGCGCGCGCCCCCGAGTACACGCCGCCCGCCTGCAACATCACCCCGATCCGGGGCCGCAGCGCGGCGGCGTCGCGCCGCGGGTCCAGGCCGAGCACCCGTACCTCGCCCGCGTCCGCGCGCCGGTATCCCTCGCAGATCTCGATCGTGCTGGTCTTCCCGGCGCCGTTGGGACCGAGCACCGCGGTCACCAGACCGCGTTCGACGGTGAGCGAGAGCCCGTCCACGGCGGTCTTGTCGCCGTAGCGCTTGACCAGGCCCGTGATCGCGACTGCCGGCGGCGAGGAGTCCATGACGAGTCAGTCTAGAAAGGTCTCGGCGCCCCCGGTGCGGGGGTTGTCCGGATCGGTTCA
This sequence comes from Embleya sp. NPDC025285, assembly GCF_055558835.1. Lineage (NCBI taxonomy): Bacteria > Bacillati > Actinomycetota > Actinomycetes > Kitasatosporales > Streptomycetaceae > Embleya > Embleya sp. NPDC025285. The sequence continues at coordinate 94,813 of NZ_JBVHLU010000027.1, read as the reverse complement.
TCTGACGGTGTGTCAGGAGAATTCGCAGGTCGGAACGGGTGTCGACGGGCGTGTGTTGTTAGGCACACCTAAGTGACGGACCGCACGCGATCGCCGTTTGGCCTGGGGCGCGATTAACGCAACAATGGTGTTGTGGAAAACATGCGAACGAGCGAAGAGGCACCGCGGCGGGTCACCGCAGCGGCTGCCGGCACGCCCGAGCATGACGGTCACGAGGGCACCCGGCACCGGGTCACCCGCTCGATCGTCGACCACGGCCCGTCCACCGCGGCGGACCTGGCCGAGCGATTGGAGCTGACCCCGGCGGGCGTGCGTCGCCATTTGGACGCACTGGTCGCCGAGGGGGTCGTCGAGGCCACCGAGCAGCGCGTCTACGGACGCCGGGGCCGGGGTCGTCCGGCCAAGGTGTTCGCGCTCACCGACGTCGGCCGCTCCGGGTTCCACCAGGAGTACGACGAGCTGGCGGCCGAGGCGCTGAACTTCGTCGCCGAGCATCTCGGCGACGAGGCCGTGACGAAATTCGCCCGCGAGCGGCTTGCCGCCCGCGAGGAGAGGTATCGTCCCTCGGTCGAGTCCGCGCCCCCCGGGGAGCGGGCCCGAGCGCTGGCCGAGGCGCTGTCCGCCGACGGGTATGCCGCGAGTGCGCGGCCCGCACCCGGCGGAGAGCAGCTTTGCCAGCACCACTGTCCGGTGGCTCACGTCGCCGAGCGGTTCCCGCAGCTCTGCGAGGCCGAGGCCGAGGTGTTCGCGCGCCTTCTCGGTACGCACGTGCAAAGGCTGGCGACGATCGCCCACGGCGACGGCGTCTGCACCACGCACGTTCCTGCTGTGCAGGCTGAATCGGCCGGGTCCACCGGCCGCAGGGTCGGCTCGTCCGGCCCGAAGGCCGTTTCCTCCGGCCTGAACACCGAACACAATCCGCCGCGCCGGGGCCCTTCCCGTTCGCGGGAATCGACCGACGCCACCCCGGCTTCCGGGAGGACTACTTCATGACCACCGACGCTCGCCCCGAGCTTGAGGGTCTGGGCACCTACGAGTACGGCTGGGCCGACTCGGACACCGCCGGCGCCTCCGCGCGCCGGGGCATCTCCGAAGAGGTCGTCGCGGACATCTCGGCGAAGAAGTCCGAGCCCGAGTGGATGTTGAAGCAGCGCATGAAGGGCCTTCGGCTCTTCGGCAAGAAGCCGATGCCGACGTGGGGCTCCGACCTCTCCGGAATCGACTTCGACAACATCAAGTACTTCGTGCGCTCGACCGAGAAGCAGGCCGCCTCGTGGGAGGACCTGCCCGAGGACATCAAGAACACCTACGACCGACTGGGCATCCCGGAGGCGGAGAAGCAGCGCCTGGTCGCCGGTGTCGCCGCGCAGTACGAGTCGGAGGTCGTCTACCACCAGATCCGCGAGGACCTGGAGGAGCAGGGCGTCATCTTCCTGGACACCGACACCGGGCTGCGCGAGCACCCGGAGCTGTTCAAGGAGTACTTCGGCTCGGTCATCCCGACCGGCGACAACAAGTTCTCCGCGCTGAACACCGCGGTCTGGTCCGGTGGCTCGTTCATCTACGTCCCGCCGGGCGTGCACGTGGAGATCCCGCTCCAGGCCTACTTCCGGATCAACACCGAGAACATGGGCCAGTTCGAGCGCACGCTGATCATCGCCGACGAGGGCTCCCACGTGCACTACGTCGAGGGCTGCACGGCGCCGATCTACAAGTCGGACTCGCTGCACTCGGCCGTGGTCGAGATCGTGGTCAAGAAGAACGCCCGGGTGCGCTACACGACCATCCAGAACTGGTCGAACAACGTGTACAACCTGGTGACCAAGCGCGCGGTGGCCCACGAGGGCGCCACGATGGAGTGGATCGACGGCAACATCGGTTCCAAGGTCACCATGAAGTACCCGGCCGTGTGGCTGCTCGGCGAGCACGCCAAGGGCGAGACGTTGTCGATCGCCTTCGCGGGCGAGGGCCAGCACCAGGACGCCGGTTCGAAGATGGTGCACTGCGCCCCGAACACCTCGTCCAACATCGTGTCCAAGTCGGTCGCGCGCGGCGGTGGCCGCACGTCCTACCGCGGACTGGTGCAGATCGAGGAGGGCGCGCACGGCTCGACGTCGTCGGTCAAGTGCGACGCGCTGCTGGTCGACACGATCAGCCGCTCGGACACCTACCCGTACGTCGACGTCCGCGAGGACGACGTGTCGATGGGTCACGAGGCGACCGTCTCCAAGATCTCCGACGACCAGCTCTTCTACCTCATGAGCCGCGGCATGACCGAGGACGAGGCCATGGCGATGATCGTGCGCGGGTTCGTCGAGCCCATCGCGCGCGAACTCCCGATGGAGTACGCCCTCGAATTGAACCGCCTGATCGAGCTTCAGATGGAAGGGGCTGTGGGCTAGTCCATGGCTGCGAACACCAACACTCCCGGTAGCACGACCGCCGGATCGATCGCCGTGCGCGAGGCCGGGGCCGCGAACGTGCTCGCCGGCCCCGGCACCGGCCGCTCGGTCGCCCAGCCCGCGGACGCCCGCCAGGTCGCCGTCGCGTCCTACGACGTGGCCGACTTCGTGGTGCCCACCGGCCGCGAGGAGGACTGGCGGTTCACCCCGCTGGCCCGACTGCGCGGTCTGCACGACGGCACCGCCGCCGCGGGCGACCGGGGCGAGGTCACCGTCTCGGTGACCGCGCCCGAGGGCGTCACCGTCGAGACGGTGGACCGCACCGACGCGCGGATCGGCCGGGCCGGCCGCCCGGTCGACCGGGTCGCGGCCCAGGCGTACAGCTCGTTCGAGAAGGCCACGCTGATCGTGGTCGGCAAGGACACGCAACTCGCCGAGCCGGTCGTCGTCGACCTGCGCGGCACCGGCGGCACCGCGTTCGGGCACGTCACCATCGAGGTCCAGCGGTTCGCCGAGGCGACCGTGGTGCTCGACCACAGCGGCTCGGCGACCTACGCGCAGAACGTCGAGTTCATCGTCGGCGACGGCGCCCGGCTCAAGGTCGTCTCGATCCAGGACTGGGACGCCGAGTCCGTGCACGTGGGCTCGCACCTGACCCGGGTGGGTCGGGACGCGTCCTTCGCCTCCGTCGTGGTCACCCTCGGCGGCGACCTGGTCCGGCTCTTCCCGCGCGTGGTCTACGACGCCCCGGGCGGCGACGCCGAGCTGTACGGCGTGTACTTCGCCGATGCCGGCCAGCACCTGGAGCACCGCCTGTTCATCGACCACGACGTGCCGCAGTGCCGCAGCCTGGTCACCTACAAGGGCGCGCTCCAAGGCGCGGACGCGCACACGGTGTGGATCGGCGACGTGCTCATCCGAGCCGCGGCCGAGGGCACCGACACCTACGAGCTCAACCGCAACCTGGTGCTCACCGACGGCGCCCGCGCCGACTCGGTGCCCAACCTGGAGATCGAGACCGGCGAGATCGCCGGCGCCGGGCACGCCAGCGCGACCGGGCGCTTCGACGACGAGCAGCTCTTCTACCTGCAGTCGCGCGGCATCCCGGCGGACGAGGCCCGCCGCCTGGTCGTGCGCGGCTTCTTCGCCGAGGTGATCGCCCGGGTCGGCATCACCGACCTCCAAGAGCGCCTGATGAAGCAGATCGAGGCACGCCTCGAAGGCGGCGCCCGATGAGCTACCTCAAGGCCTGCGCCGAGACCGACCTGCACGAGGACACGCCCCTGCGGGTCGTGCTCGACGACATCCCGGTCACCCTCGTGCGCACCGAGGGCGACGTGTACGCGATCAACGACGTGTGCTCGCACGCCAACGTGTCGCTCTCCGAGGGCGAGGTCGAGGACTGCGCGATCGAGTGCTGGCTGCACGGCTCGCGCTTCGATCTGCGCACCGGCCGCCCCTCGGGCCCCCCGGCAAACCTGCCGGTCCCCGTGTACCCCGTGAAGATCGACGGCGGCGCCGTCTTCGTCGAAGTGAACCAGGAGTCCTGAGTCCGTTATGGCAACGCTTGAGATCCGCGACCTGCACGTCAGTGTGGACGCCGAGAACGGTCCGCGCGAGATCCTGCGCGGCGTCGACCTGACCGTGAAGCAGGGCGAGACCCACGCCATCATGGGCCCGAACGGCTCCGGCAAGTCGACCCTCGCGTATTCGGTCGCGGGCCACCCGAAGTACAAGGTCACCGGCGGCACTGTGCTGCTCGACGGCGAGGACGTGCTGTCCATGACCGTCGACGAGCGGGCCCGCGCCGGCCTGTTCCTGGCCATGCAGTACCCCGTCGAGGTCGCCGGCGTCTCGGTGTCCAACTTCCTGCGCACCGCCGCCACCGCCACCCGTGGCGAGGCCCCCAAGCTGCGGCTGTGGATCAAGGAGGTCAAGGAGGCCATGGAGCGCCTCCAGATGGACCCCGCCTTCGCCGAGCGCAACGTCAACGAGGGCTTCTCCGGCGGTGAGAAGAAGCGGCACGAGATCCTTCAGCTCGAACTGCTCCGGCCGAAGATCGCGATCCTCGACGAGACCGACTCCGGCCTGGACGTCGACGCGCTGCGCGTGGTGTCCGAGGGTGTCAACCGGGTGCAGGCGACCGGCGAGATCGGCACCCTGCTGATCACCCACTACACCCGCATCCTGAAGTACATCAAGCCCGACCACGTGCACGTCTTCGCGGGCGGCCGGATCGTGGAATCCGGCGGCGCCGAACTCGCGGACAAGCTCGAGGACGAAGGCTACGAGGCCTACACCGGCAAGGGGGAGACTGCATGACAGTGCACCTGCCGGGGCTGCTCGACACGGACGCGATCCGCAAGGACTTCCCGATCCTCGAACGGCTCCTGCACGGCGACCGACCGCTTGTCTACCTGGACAACGCGGCCACGTCGCAGACCCCGCGCCAGGTGATCGACGCCATGACGCACTACTACGCGAACAGCAACGCGAACGTGCACCGCGGCGTGCACGTGCTGGCCGAAGAGGCCACCGCGCTGTACGAGGGTGCCCGGGACAAGGTCGCGGAGTTCATCAACGCGCCCAGCCGGGACGAGGTGATCTTCACCAAGAACTCCTCCGAGGCGATCAACCTCGTGGCGAACATGCTGACCTGGGCGGACGAACCGTTCAAGGTCGGCGTGGGCGCCGACGTGGTGATCACCGAGATGGAGCACCACTCGAACATCGTGCCGTGGCAGTTGCTCGCGCAGCGCACCGGCACGCAGCTCAAGTGGTTCGGGCTCACCGACGACGGCCGGCTGGACCTGTCGAACATCGAGCAGGTGATCACCGAGGAGACCAAGGTCGTCTCGGTGGTGCACACCTCGAACATCCTCGGCACGGTCAACGACCTGGAGCCGATCGTGCGCCGCGCGCACGACGTCGGCGCGCTGGTCGTGGTCGACGCGTCGCAGGCCGCGCCGCACACCGTGCTGGACGTACAGGCCCTGGGCGCCGACTTCGTCGCGTTCACCGGGCACAAGATGTGCGGTCCGACCGGCATCGGCGTGCTCTGGGGCCGGCTCGGTCTGCTGGAGGAGCTGCCGCCGTTCCTGGGCGGCGGCGAGATGATCGAGACCGTGACGATGAGCGCGTCCACGTACGCGCCCGCGCCGCACAAGTTCGAGGCCGGCACCCCGCCGATCGCGGAAGCGGTCGGGCTCGGTGCGGCGATCGACTACCTGTCGGCGATCGGCATGGACCGCGTCGCCGCGCACGAGCACGCGATCACGGGTTACGCGATCGACGCGCTGAACGGCGTCGAGGGCCTGAAGATCATCGGCCCGGCGGACAATGTCGCGCGCGGTGCGGCGATCTCCTTCACGTTCGGCGACATCCACCCGCACGACGTGGGTCAGGTGCTCGACGAGCAGGGCATCGCGGTGCGGGTGGGTCACCACTGCGCACGTCCGGTGTGCCTGCGCTACGGAGTGCCGGCGACCACGCGAGCCTCGTTCTACCTGTACTCCACGCCGGCCGAGGTCGACGCGCTGGTGGCCGGGCTGGAACATGTCCGACAGTTTTTCGGTTAGCACTGGTTCCGGCTGAGTGGGGCGGGAGGCGAAGAGATGAAGCTTGACGGGATGTACCAGGAGATCATCCTGGACCACTACCGGCACCCCCATAACAAGGGGCTGCGCGACCCGTTCGACACCCAGGTCCACCACGTCAACCCGACCTGTGGGGACGAGGTCACGCTGCGGGTGAAGCTGGACGGCGAGAAGGTTCTCGACGTCAGCTACGAGGGTCAGGGCTGTTCGATCAGCCAGGCCAGCGCGTCCGTGATGACCGATCTGGTGATCGGGCACACCATCGAGGACGCGTTGCACGCCGGGGACGAGTTCCTCGCGCTCATGCAGTCCAAGGGGCAGGGTGAGCCGGACGAGGACGTCCTGGAGGACGCCGTGGCGTTCGTCGGCGTCAGCAAGTACCCGGCGCGGGTGAAATGTGCGCTGCTGGGGTGGATGGCCTTCAAGGACGCCACCGCGCAGGCGCTGCAGACGCTGCAGACGACGGAAGGGCAGAAATGACCGAGACGCAGGCGCGTCCCGCGGCTACGCCGGAGGACGTCACCGAGGCGATGTACGACGTCGTCGACCCGGAGCTCGGGATCAACGTCGTCGACTTGGGCCTGGTGTACGGGGTGCACGTCGACGACGCGAACATCGCGACCATCGACATGACGCTCACCAGCGCGGCGTGTCCGTTGACGGACGTGATCGAGGACCAGACGCGGACCGCGACCGAGGGGATCGTCGCGGACATGCGGATCAACTGGGTCTGGATGCCGCCGTGGGGGCCGGACAAGATCACCGATGACGGGCGTGAGCAACTGCGGGCGCTCGGGTTCAACCTGTAGCCTTCCGGGCCGGCTGGGCCCTTTGGCCTCAAGCGCCGGCCGGGCTTGGTTGCCTGGCCTGCGGGCTCGGTGGCCTCAAGCGCCGGCCGGGCTGAGTGGCCTCAAGCGCCGGCCCGGCTGTTTTTGGCTTTTGGCCGGCGTTGGCGTTTGGTTTGGTTGGGGTGGCCTCAAAGCGCCTGCTGGGCTGAGTGGGCTCGGGTGCCGGTTGGGGTGGTTGGGGCTTGGGCGGTGTTGGGTGCCGGGTGGGTCGACTTCGGGTCGGTCCGCCCGGCGCTTTTTTGTTGGGTCAGGGGCGGGGTTGGCTTACGCCGAGGAGTTCGAGGACGTCGGTGTCGCCTCGTTGCTGGAGGCGGTGCAGGACTGCCTTGAGGTCGATGCCGGGGTCGAGGCCGATCCGGGCGCCGAGGAGTTCGGGGAGGTTGACCTGCTCGGGGACCGGGTCGACGCCGGTGTGGCGTAGCGCGCGGGCCCAGCGGGGGAGGCGTACGGTTGCGTCGCCGCGGACCAGGCGTGCCTCCAGGCGGCCCTGGTGGATGGACGAGATGAAGACCATGTCGCCCTCGTGCGCGGCCAGACCGGTCAGGATCGCCCGCATCGACACCAGGTAGGGCGTGTCGGACCAGCGCAGCGCGGCGGGGCCGTGTCCGTGGTGCAGTCGGACCTGGCCGCCGGGGGTGACCCCCAGGGACTGTGCGAACGCCGGCGGCAGCTTCACCGGTTCGCCTTCGAGCATCGCGGTGGACACGTCCACCCGGAACGCCCACGCGCCGGTGTCCTCGCGGAAGCAGCCCGCCGTCCAGGAGGGGTCGCCGATCGGCGCCGACTGCTGCTTCCGGGCGGGCCGTTCCAGGGTGTCCGCCGAGCGGGAGAGCACGTGGCCGTTCTCCACCTGGAAGCCGTCCAGCCGGCCGACCCAGGCGGTCTGGAGCGGCTTGCGGATGCCCATCGCGGCGAGGTCCCGCTCCAACGCCTCGAGCGGAACCGGGCCGTGGGCGCAGGCCGCGTCCAGGGTGCTCTGGGTGCGGTCGGACAGCTCGCCGAGCGGGGCGCTCGACAGCCAGCCGTCCACCGACATGTGCAGCCCGAGCAGGCCGCGCAGCACCTGCCAGACCTGGATCTCCAGACCCGGCACGGTCTCGGTGTGCTTGGGGTGCAGCGCGCGCAGCTCGGACACCGTGGTGAGCACGCCGAGCCGGTCTCGGACGAAGCTCAGGTGGACCCGGACCGGCGCGCCGTCGGAGCGGGCGATCCGCTCGTCCAGGGTGCGCCGCAGGTCCCGCTCCATGATCTTGACCTCGGCCGGCGAGGTGCCGAACTCGGCTGCCAGTGACTCGAGTTCGCGCGGCGCGTCGGTGAACAGCCGATCCCGGGCGAGCACCTTGCGCTGCGGTTCGACAGCGGCGAACCACGAGGTCAGGATCGCGACGAGGTCACCGCCGCCGGGTTCGCCGGCGCGGGGCAGCGGCCGGTCGACGAGCATCGTGACGTCCTGGGTCCCGGGCAGTGTGCCCGGCACCATCTCGACGGTGGCCTCCGGGTCGGCGGCGGCCTTCGTACCCCGGTTCGTCCGCGGCACCACCGAGTGGTCCGGCGGCGCGGGAACGGACGGCATCTCGGCGGCGGTCGCGGCCGCCTCGGCGGCGGGCGTCGCCGTGGTCGGATTCGGGGTGCTCGGGCTCGCGGCGGTCGCGGTGCGCGGCGGGTGGCTCGGGCGCGGCGGGATGCGCAGTCCCTCGGGAGTGCGCGGCACGTTCGACTCGGCGACGACGGGCAACTCGCCGGCGGTGGGCGGTGGGACCTCGCCGAACGCGTCCTGCCCGGGGTCCTCGTCCTCGTCCTTGGCCGGTTTGGGGGCCTGTTTGGGCGATCGGGTGGCGGGCGCGTCGGCCCGGCCGCGGTCCTTGATCGTGCGGATCGGGATGTCCGCGACGGTCATCGGCGGTGTCTCGCCGTACGCGTCCAGACCCGGGTGGTCGCCCTCGGTCGCGAGCTCGGCGGACACGGCGCGCGGCGGCGCGTCCTCGGAGGTGTCCTCGGTCCGGACCCGCGGCTGCCGCTTTCCGGTGGACGTCGACTCGGCCGCGGGCTCGGGTACGGGCTCGGGGCGCGGTTCGGCCTGCTTGCGTTCGGTTGGGGCGGCCGGGGCCACGTCCGCCCGGGTGGGCGGCGGGACCTCGCCGTACGCGTCCCGGCCCGCCGCGGTGCCGGCGGTCGACGCGGACTCCGCCTCGTCCGACTCGGGCGCGACCGGTGCGGGTGGCATCGCGAGCGACGCGCGCAGGCCGGACGGGACCTGGGTGAGCAGCGCGGTCAGTGCCGTCCGGACCTCGTCCGTGGCGTCCTCCAGGCCGACCACGGCGGCGGTCTCCAGGGTGACCTGGGCGAGCTGGGCCATCAGCGGAACATCCGGCGCCTGGGCGGCCAGCCAGCGCACCACCGTGCCCAGTTCGGCGGTCAACGGCTCGGGCATCTTGACCGGGTACAGCTCGTCCTCGTCCAGGTCGCCCCACTCGTCCGGGGTGTCCCAGTCACCTTCGGGCGGCGCTGCCGGGATCGCGACGGACGCGGCGGGAACCGGCTTCGGCTCGGGCTCGGGTTCCGGCTCGGGTTCCGGTTCGGGATGCGGCTCCGGCTCGGCCGGGTTCGGATCCGGCTCGGGTGTCGAGGCGACGGCCGGCGCGCTCGCGGCGGTCTCCGGTGTGCCGAACACCGCGTCCACGTCCACCGATTCGTCGTCCGCGGGCAGCAGTCCGAGCACCTCTTCGAACAGCCGGGCCACCAGCGGTCGTACCGTCGAGGTGCCGATCTGGGTCCAGTCGCCGACCTCGCGCACGGTCGTGGTCAGCAGGTCCGCCCAGTCCGGGGTACGCACCATCACGTTCGTCCGGGCGCCGTCCGGCCACTGGGACAGCCGGAAGCCGTTGCGGGCCAGCCACGCGCCCGGCAGCAGGTCGCCCAGGCGCAGGTGGCGAAGCTCGGTGTAGGCCAGATCGGCGAGCCGCCCCGGGAGCTCGTCGCGACCGAAGGTGTCCGCGGCCCGCACCACGGGCACGCTCATCCACCACGCCGCGGGCAGGTCCTCGTGTTCGAGGTAGTCGGCGACGAGTTCGGGCGCGACGAAGCGCAGGGCTGGGACGAAATCGGCCAGAGTGGCCTGGAGCCGGGGCTGCATGCAGGTCCTCCGTGACGCGGTCGGTACCCCCGACGTTAGCGGCCGGGTGGCGAGCCGGCACCGGGTGTCCCGGGCCGTTGCCATCTGCTTGCGGGACGAAGCGGCGGATCGGTTGGTTCCCCGAGCGCCCTCTCGGGCCCTGCGATACCGGTCACGTGTCGGCCTCGACGTGCTGCTCGGAGCGTTGTCGTCGCAGATCGCTACCCCGCGACGCGGGCCGGGAACCGCGCCCCGGGCGCCCGACGGCGCTCGCATCGACCGCGAGCGCCGATCGAGCGCCGGTCGCACGTCCACCGCCGGCCCGCGCCACGTTTCACCAGGGGGAAAGAAGTCGATCTCACCAACAGTGGAGACAAGGGCGGCTAGTTTGGACAAAGGTTGCCGATGCCTCCGGCCGCCTCATCCGCGCCACCAGGGGATACAGGGGATACAGGGGGAGACGTGGGCGAAATCGCATCATCGCCGCGATCCGGGGAGTCTTCGGCCGGCCCACTGCTCCTGTCGCTGAGGCTGACGGCCACTGTGGAGGCGGTGCCTCGGGCGCGTCACGCGCTGCGGCGGGTGCTGGGTGAACGGGTTCCGGACGCGCCCGTGGACACTCTGGAGCTGTTGCTGTCGGAACTGGTGACCAACGCGGTCAAGCACTCGGTGCGGGGTCATACGGTCGCGGTGGCGATTCTGCGTCGGGAGAACTCGATTCGGATCGCGGTCGTGGACAACGACCCGGCGCTCCCCGAGCCCGGGGACGCGGTGGATCTGCTCGACGAGCACGGGCGCGGGTTGTTGCTTGTGGACGCGATGGCGGAGGAGTGGGGGAGCTATCCCGTGCCGGACGGGAAGGTTGTCTGGTGTGACGTGAAGACCGTGGAGTGAACTCGGGCGCGGAAATGCGTGGGGCGCGTGGGGTTTGGTCCGTGGGGCTCGGTGGCTGCGCGTGCGCGTGCGGTGTGCGGGTGTGCGCGGTTGGTGATCGGAGTTGGGGCGGGTTTAAACCAACACGGCGGAAAAATGGCGTAATTGGATCTCGGCGTGCACTCTGGCAGGGACGGTTCGACTGTTTGTCCATGCTGTGCAAGGAGGATCCGTTGCGCGAACAGACCATCGGGGAACACCTCGACCGACTGGCCAGTCCCGACGTCGCGGTACGAGGGGCCGCCGCCGCGCTCCAGGCCGCGCAGGCCGCGGCGCTGATCGAGCGGGCGGCCGCGCTGGCGCTGCACACGACCGACGCCGAGGAGACGATGCGGGCGGCGCGGGCCGAGGCGGGGCGGATGCGGGAGCGGGCGATGCGGGTTGGCCATGCGGCCGGGGTGGATTCCGTTGCCGTGGGCGAGGCCGAAGTGCCTTTGCGTATCGCGGCGTTGGCGGCGGATTTGATCGGACTGGCGGGTACGGTCCGCGATGGCGGGGACGAGGACGTGCTTCCGTATCTCGCGGCTGCGGCGGCCAGCGCGCGGGCGGCGCTGGAGGCTTCGGCGGCGTGGGTCTCGCTGGTTGTTGCCGATGGTGGGGGGCGCGAGGTCCGGTCTCGGTTGGCGCGGCATCTTTCGGCTGTTGCCGATGCGGAGGACATCGTGGATCGGGCGCGGGTTGCGGTCGGCTGAACTCGGTTCGTGCGGGGGCGAGTTGGCCTCTTGCGCGATCGGGCGGTCGGTGGCTGGTGGGCCTCGCGCGCCGGGTGGCGTTGGGCGGTGGCTCCGCTGGGGTGGCCTCATGCGCCCGGCCGGGCTGAGTGTGCTCAAGCGCCGCACGGGCTGAATTGGTTCGGCCGGCGATGGGCGTCGGCTCCGCTGGGGTGGCCTCATGCGCCGGCCGGGCTGAGTGTGCTCAAGCGCCACACGGGCTGAGTGGCCTCAAGCGCCGGCCGGGCTGATTTGGTGCTCGGTTGGCGTTGGGCGTTGGCTCTGTTGGGGTGGCCTCATGCGCCGGCCGGGCTGAGTGTGCTCAAGCGCCGCACGGGCTGAGTGGCCTCAAGCGCCGGCCGGGCTGATTTGGTGCTCGGTTGGCGTTGGTTCTGGTGGGGTGGCGTTATGCGTTGGGTGGGTCAGATGCGGGAGGTGAAGGTGTCGCATTTGGTGGGGTCGCCGGTGGTGTAGCCCTGGCGGAACCATTGTTGGCGTTGGGTTGCGGAGCCGTGGGTCCAGGATTCGGGGGTTACTCGGCCCTGGAATTGTTCTTGGATGCGGTCGTCGCCGACCGCGGCCGCGGCGTCCAGGCCGTCGGCGATGTCCTGGTCGGTGAGGGCGGTGATCAGGGGTTGGCCGTCGGCCTGGGGGGTGGTGGTGGCGTGGTGGGACCAGACGCCCGCGTAGCAGTCGGCTTGGAGTTCGAGGCGGACCGAGCCGCTTTGCGGGCCCTGGCGGTCGTTGCCGACCTTGGCCATCTGGCCGGTCAGGTCCTGGATGTGGTGGCCGTATTCGTGGGCGAGTACATATGCCTCGGCGAAGGGGCCGCCCTTGGCGCCGAACCTGGTGCGCAGGTCGTCGAAGAAGCCCAGGTCGATGTAGACCTTGCGGTCGCCCGGACAGTAGAAGGGGCCCACCGCCGAGGTCGCCCCGCCGCACGCGGTCGAGGTGCTGCCAGTGAAGAATTGGGTCGGCGCCGGCTTGTAGGTCGCGCCCCGGCGCCGGTACTCGTCCGTCCAATACGCCTGCACGCTGTTGACCACGCCCACGATTCGGCAGTCGTCGCGCGCGTTGGCGTCGGTGCCCTTGCGGCACGAGTCCCGCAGTACCCGGTTGTCCGCCGGCACCGAGTTGCCTCCGCCGTCGTCGCTCAGCCCGAGCTGGTCGGGGCTCAGGCCGAAGATCAGGCCGAGCACCACCGCGATCAGGCCCGCCGCCCCGCCGCCCACCGCGAGGCCAGGCCGGCGCAGACCGCCGCCGCCCGAGCCGCGACGGTCCTCGATCTGTGACGTGTCGAGATCCGCGTCGTCGTTGAACTGCATCACGGCACCGCCTGCGGGCTGGGGAACAGGGCCAGACGAAAGATGTCGGGTGACGGATATCCCTTTTCCGGGTTTTTATCGCCGGCGTCCCGTTCGTCGCCGCGGGACGCCCGGGAATCCGGTGCGAGCCCTCCCGTAGACTCGTGGGCATGGTCGGTTTCTCTGGATATCCCCGCGAGCGGCCTTAGAGCGGTGCGGCTTCCCCGCGAGCCCCGCGCGACCGTCCGTCTTCGTCAGTCCCCGACCGGGAGTCCAGTCCTTCATGATCAACGCAACCAACGTCGAACTACGCGCCGGCGCCCGCATCCTGCTGGAGCCGGCCTCCTTCCGGGTCGCGGCCGGCGACCGGATCGGGCTGGTCGGCCGCAACGGCGCCGGCAAGACCACGCTGACCAAGACGCTGGCCGGGGAGACCCAGCCCGCGTCCGGCACCATCACCCGTACCGGCGAGGTCGGCTACCTCCCGCAGGACCCGCGCACCGGTGACCTGGACGTGCTCGCCCGGGACCGGATCCTGTCCGCGCGCGGGCTGGACGTGGCGCTCTCCGGGATGCGCGAGGCCGAGGGTCTGATGGCCAGCGCGAGCGGCGAGACCGCCGCGAAGGCGATGCGCAGGTATTCGCGCCTGGAGACCGAGTTCCTGACCAAGGGCGGCTACGCGGCCGAGGCCGAGGCGGCCACCATCGCGGCCAGCCTGGGTCTGCCGGATCGGATCCTGGGTCAGGAACTGCACACCCTCTCCGGCGGCCAGCGCCGCCGGGTCGAGTTGGCCCGGATCCTTTTCTCGGACGCCGACACGCTGCTCCTGGACGAGCCCACCAACCACCTCGACGCCGACTCGATCGGGTGGCTGCGCGAGTTCCTCAAGACCTACAAGGGCGGCTTCATCGTGATCAGTCACGATGTCGGCCTGATGGAGGCGTGCGTCAACAAGGTGTTCTACCTGGACGCCAACCGCACCACCATCGACATCTACAACGTCGGCTGGAACGCCTACAAGCTCCAGCGCGAGACCGACGAGCGGCGCCGCAAGCGCGAGCGGGCCAACGCGGAGAAGAAGGCCGACCAACTCTTCACGCAGGCCGACAAGATGCGGGCCAAGGCGACCAAGACGGTGGCCGCGCAGAACATGGCCCGTCGTGCCGAGAAGCTGCTGTCCGGACTGGAGAGCGAGCGCAAGTCGGACAAGGTGGCCAAGCTGCGCTTCCCCAAGCCGGCCCCGTGCGGGAAGACTCCGCTGATGGCGACCGGCCTGTCCAAGTCGTACGGCTCGCTGGAGATCTTCACCGACGTCGACCTGGCCATCGACAAGGGCTCGCGCGTGGTGATCCTGGGCCTCAACGGCGCGGGCAAGACCACGCTGCTGCGCCTGCTCGGCGGGGTCGAGGACCCGGACACCGGCAAGATCGAGCCCGGCCACGGGCTGCAACTCGGCTACTACGCGCAGGAGCACGAGACGCTCGACCCGGAGCGCACGGTGCTGGAGAACATGCGCTCGTCCTCGCCCGACCTCGACCTGGTCGAGGTGCGCAAGGTGCTCGGTTCGTTCCTGTTCTCCGGCGACGACGTGGACAAGCCGGCCGGGGTGCTCTCCGGCGGTGAGAAGACCCGGCTCGCGCTGGCGACGCTGGTGGTCTCCAAGGCGAACGTGCTGCTGCTGGACGAGCCGACCAACAACCTCGACCCGGCCAGCCGCGCCGAGGTGCTGGACGCGCTGCGCACCTACGAGGGCGCGGTCGTGCTCGTCACGCACGACGAGGGCGCGGTCGAGGCGCTCCAGCCGGAGCGGATCATCCTGCTGCCGGACGGCGTCGAGGACCTGTGGAACGAGGACTACGCCGACCTGGTCGCGCTCGCCTGATCGTTCGGGCGTGCGCGCCCGGGAAGCCCGAACCACCGACACCCCGTCGGGTTGCCGTCCTCGGCAACCCGACGGGGTGTTCGCTTTCGTCCCCCGACCGGTTTTCACCACGAAACCCTCACAAGGGGAAGCCATCCTTCCGGTCCGCACGTGATGCCGGTCACCAGGCTCGACGGCGACGCAGAGCAAGGTCGCGAATCTCATGGGTGACCAGGGCCTTTGTCGGCGGACACAGGATTCGGTCAAGCATTCGGCACGGGAAGGCGTGATTCCGCTCGGGTGATCTTTGTGTGCAACGGGCCACGCGCCGCGATGATCAAGCCATCGGGCCTGGTGGAATCACTGGCCATGCCATGCCCCAGGGGTGATCATGGGATTCCAGAGCGCACTTCCTATGAGGAGGCACGTGTGGCCGAGACTCTGAAGAAGGGCAGCCGGGTGACCGGTGCCGCGCGCGAGCAGCTCGCGGCTGACCTCAAGAAGAAGTACGACTCCGGTGCCAGCATCCGCGCCCTCGCGGAGGAGACGGGCCGTTCCTACGGCTTCGTGCACCGGATGCTCAGCGAATCCGGGGTGACCCTCCGAGGCAGGGGTGGGGCAACGCGGGGCAAGGCCAAGACCGCCGCGTCGTCCTCGGCCTGAGGTCGAGCTCCGGAGGATCCGCATCACCGTACCGTCCGTCGAACGACCATGTGACCGACCGGTAACGTCGGGCGCGTGGTCGTTCGACGGAAGCGACCCGAACACGGGAGGGACCGTGGACGTGGTGGCGAATCAGCTCGACAGTACGAATGGCAATGGCGGTACGGACGGCAACGGCGGTGAGGTCGGCGGTGCCGACGTCGCCGCACGGCAGGATCTTTCGGTCGTGATCGAAGGTTCGTTCGCGGTGGTGACCCTCACCAATCCCGATCGGCGCAACGCGCAGACTCCCGCGCTCTGGCGCGCGCTCGCCGCCGTCGGCCGCGACCTGCCCGGTGACGTCCGAGCCGTGTTGTTGCGCGCGGAGGGCGCCTCCTTCTCCGCGGGCCTGGATCGGCGGATGTTCCCGGGCGGCGGGGGCATTTCGGGGGAGTCGGATCTCGTCTCGCTGGCCGGGGCGAGCGACGACGAACTCGACGCGACCATCGCCTCGTTCCAGGAGGCGTTCACGTGGTGGCGCCGCCCCGACCTGCTCACCGTCGCCGCGGTGCAGGGGCACGCCGTCGGCGCCGGGTTCCAGCTGGCGTTGGCGTGCGATCTGCGGGTGTGCGCCGACGACGCGCGGTTCTCGATGCGCGAGACCGCGCTCGGTCTGGTCCCGGACCTGGCCGGGACCAAGCCGTTGACCGACCTCGTGGGCTATGCCCGTGCCCTGGAGATCTGCGTCACGGGCCGCTGGGTGAGTGCCGAGGAGGCCGTGTCGATGGGGATGGCCACGCTCGCGGTGCCGCGCGAGGAACTCGACGGCGCCGCGCGCGACCTGTTGGCCGCGCTCCTGGCCGCGCCGCGCGATGCGGTGATCGAGACGAAGGCCCTGCTCGCGGGCGCCGCGGGGCGTACCTACGACGAACAGCGCGCCGCCGAACGCGCCGCCCAGGCCCGCCGCCTGCGTGACCTCGCGGGCATCGGCGAGTAGTGAGACCCACGTCACATCCGGCCGCCGCCGACGGCCGGCGAAGCCGTGTCGGGCCCGGGACTCCCGGGAGTAAGCGGGCCCACGTCGGTGTTCCCGTACACGAAGTGCTGAGGTTGACTCAGGATTTCATTTCATCATTCGATATGTACGGGAGCGAGGCGTGATGAGTGGCGGCGGCCCGATGGGAATGAACCTGCGCTCCTACACCCGCGACGCGTCGGTGGTCGAGCGCAAGCTCGCGCCCGGCACGGTGCGGCGGGTGGGCGAGTTCGCGAGACCCTTCGCACGGCAGATCACCGTGTATCTGATCCTGGTCGTGATCGGCGCGGTGCTGACCGTCGTGCCGCCGCTGCTCGCGCAGCGGATCGTCGACGACGGGGTGCTCGAAGGCAACGGTCACCTGGTGACCGTGCTCGCGATGGTGGTGGCGGGCATCGCGCTGCTCGCCGCCGGGTTCGGCCTGGCCGAACGGTGGTACTCGGCGCGGATCGGCGAGGGCTCGATCTACGAACTGCGCAGCCAGGTGTTCGCGCACGTGCAGCGACAGCCGATCGCGTTCTTCACCCGGACCCAGACCGGCGCGCTGATCTCGCGCCTGAACAACGATGTGCTCTCCGCGCAGCGCGCGTTCACCTCGACCCTGGCCGGTGTGGTGTCCAACCTGGTCAGCCTGGTCCTGGTGGCCGGCACGATGTTCTACCTGGCCTGGCAGATCACCCTGATCTCGCTGGTCCTGCTGCCGCTGTTCCTGCTGCCGGCCAAATGGATCGGTCGTCGGTTGCAGGCCATGACGCGCGAGCAGATGCAGCTCGACGCGGAGATGTCGACCGTGATGACCGAGCGGTTCAACGTGTCCGGCGCGATGCTGGCCAAGATCTTCGGCCGGCCCGAGGAGGAGGACGCGCTGTTCTCCGGGCGGGCCGCCCGGGTGCGCGACATCGGCATCCGAATCGCCCTGGTGAACCGGGTGTTCGCCACCGCGCTGACCCTGGTCGCCTCGCTGGCGACCGCGCTGGTGTACCTGATCGGCGGGCACCTGGCGGTGGACGGGCAACTGACCGTGGGCACGCTGGTCGCGCTCACCGTGCTGCTCGGCCGGCTGTACGGGCCGCTGACCGCGCTGGCGAACGTGCGGGTGGACGTGATGACCGCGCTGGTCAGCTTCGAGCGGGTCTTCGAGGTGTTCGACCTGCCCGCGATGATCGCCGACAAGCCGGACGCCGAGCCGCTGCCGGCGGACGCGGCCACGGTCGAGTTCGACGCGGTCGGGTTCGCCTACCCCGGCGCGGACGAGGTCTCGCTGGCCTCGCTGGAGAGCGTCGCGGTGCTCGATCGGCGGCGCTCCGAGCCGGTGTTGCGCGACGTGTCGTTCCGGGCCGAGCCCGGTCAGGTGGTGGCCCTGGTGGGCCCCTCGGGCGCGGGCAAGACCACGATCACCTCCCTGGTCGGCCGGCTCTACGACGCCACCGAGGGCTCGGTGCGAATCGGCGGCCACGATGTGCGCGATGTCACGCTCGCGTCGTTGCGGGACACCGTCGGCGTGGTCACCCAGGACTCGCACATGTTCCACGACACGATCCGCGGCAACCTGCTCTACGCCAAGCCGGACGCGAGCGACGACGAGTTGTGGGTCGCGTTGCGCGCGGCGAACATCGGCGAGCAGGTGGCCGAGCTGCCGGACCGACTGGACACGGTGGTCGGCGAGCGCGGACACCGGTTGTCCGGCGGCGAGAAGCAACGCCTCGCGATCGCCCGACTGTTGCTGAAGTCACCGCGTGTGGTGGTGCTCGACGAGGCGACCGCGCACCTGGACTCCGAGTCCGAGGCGGCCGTGCAGCACGCGCTGGCCTCGGCCCTGGAGGGTCGTACCGCGCTGGTGATCGCCCACCGGCTGTCCACCGTGCGCGACGCCGACCTGATCCTGGTGGTGGACGGCGGCGGCATCGTGGAGCGCGGCACACACGCCGAGTTGCTCGCCCGGGACGGACTGTACGCGGACCTGTACCACCGTCAGTTCCGGGACCAGGAACAAGATCGGGCCCTCGCGAGTTGACCGACCACAGCCCGGGGCGGCGGGTAGTGTGGTGATATTCCAAACGGTTGGCAAGAGGGGCTTCTACGTGCGTGTTCTCGTCGCCGGCGGCGGCATAGGTGGACTGGCTGTGGCACTGAGCCTGTACGACGCGGGCATCACCGAGGTGACGGTGGTCGACGCGGCACTGAGAATCCGGCCCCTCGGGCTCGGTATCAGCCTCCTGCCCCACGCGGTGCGCGAACTCGCCGAACTCGACCTCTACCATCCGATCGCCAACCTGGGCGTGCCGCTGTCCGGTGTGGCCTATCCCGACCGGGCGGCCAAGCGCGTGGTGCTCGAACCGCGCGGGCAGCGGGCCGGCTTCCTGTGGCCGCATCTGTCCGTGCATCGCGGCGAATTGCAGGTGGCCCTGCTGCGCGCGGTCTACCAGCGGCTCGGCCGCCCGGCGGTGCGCACCGGGTCCCGGCTGACCGGGTTCGACCAGGACGACGACGGGGTCACCGGCTACTTCGTCGACGGCGAAGGGCGGCCCTGGCGGGAGCGGGCCGACGTGCTGATCGGCGCGGACGGGATCAACTCGGCGACGCGCGCGACGCTGTTGCCGGACGAGGGCTCGCCGGTGGCCCAGCCGCGCATCCTGATGCGCGGCACCACCCGCTGCGCGCCGTTCGCCGACGGGCACACGATGATCATGACCGCGCACGGCGAGGCGCGCTTCATGGCGCACCCGATCAAGCCGATCGATCCGCGGGACGGGACCACGCTCACCAACTGGCTCGCCGAACTGCCCGATCGGCAGTCGGCCGGCGAACTCGGCGACACCGGGTGGAACGGACCCGCGGACCTGCGCCGGCTCACCCGGGTGTTCCGCGGCTGGAGCATCGCCGGCGCCGACGTCGGCGCGATGGTCAAGACGCCGACCGAGGCCTCCGGCTATCCGCTGGTGACCCGACCGCCGCTGGACCAGTGGTCGTTCGGCCGGGTCACGCTGCTCGGCGACGCGGCCCACCCGATGTACCCCTACGTGCTCGGCGGCGCGTCCGAGTCGATCGTCGACGCGCGCGTGCTGGCCCGCTCGCTGGCCTCGTACCAGGATCCGACCGAGGCCCTGGAGATGTACGAGCGGGCCCGGCTGCCGCTGAACAAGTGGCTGCAACTGATCGGCCACGGCCGGGTGCCGCGGGCCGCCGACGCGAGCGGGCCGCTGACCGCCACCGAGGAGATCGGCGGCATCATCGGCGCCTACGGCCACCTGCCCGGGCACGACGCGGCGGCCCTGAACGAGCGGCCCTCGTACAGCCTCGCGAGGGTCTGACCGCGCGTCGGACGCGCGGGGCGCGCACGGTGCTCGGGACGACGGCTCACGACGACGTGGCTCGGGACGTCCGGGCTCGGGGCCACCGTGCTCAGGGTCCCGCGTCGGTGACCAGGATGTGTACCACCACGTGCTTGTGTCCGGTCCGCTGCCGCACCGCTTCGGTGACCGCCGCGCGCACCTCGCGCGCCACGTCCAGTACCCGGCGGTCCGCCGCCGCGCGGAACTGCACGTCCACGTGCAGGACTCCGTCGAGCACGCGTGTGGTCACCCCCGGGACCCGGCCCGGGATCAGGCCGCCGGAGACCTGGGCGACCGCGTCGAGCAGTCCCGGTTGCAGGTCCACCACGCCCGGCACGGTCAGCGCCGCGCCGCCCGCGGTGGTCCGGGCCAGGACGGACATCTCGCGCGAGGTGCCCGTCGCGGGCTGCCTCATCGGCTCGCCTCCCGATTCCCGGCAGCCGGTTCCAGGCCGACCACGTCCACGTCCACCTTCGCCACTTCCAACCCCAGTCGTTCGCTCGCGGCCCGGCGCACCCGTTCGCGCAGTCGTTCGGCCAGCGCGTGGATCGGCTCGCCGTACGGCACGCCGACCGACAGCCGCACGGTGACCGGACCCGGCACCGCCGCGCCCGCCCGGTTCTCGTACGGCCGGATCCGGCAACTGCGGGCCTGTACGCCGGGCTCGGCGTCCACCGCCGCGCGCAGCGTACGCGCCGCGGCGGTCTCGGTGAGCGTCAACTGCTCGTCCGGCTCGCCCAGCGGCAGCAGCCGACCGGTGTGCAACTCGGCGCGGACCAGGCGCATCACCCGCGCGCCCAGGTCGTCCGGCACCGGGACCGGCAACTCGGCCCACTCGCGGGTGACCTGATCGAGCACCGAGTGGTCGCGCAGCACCGCCTGGCATTCCGGACACGAGCGCTCGTGCTCGTCCAGCCCGCCCTCGGCGGCGTGTTCGAGCACCCCTTCGGGCTCGCGCCCGCACGGCAGCAGCTCCCGATCCGGGTCGGGGTCGGGGTCGGCCGAGGTGGTCGCCCCCACCGGGGCGTGCCGGGTCGTCGCGAGCAGTTCCGCCGCGGACGGCAGCCGCAGCGCGTCGGGCGCGTCGCCCGCCTCGTTCGTCACGTCCACGGCCGCATCGCCTCCGCCAGGGTCTGTCGTGCTCGGAAGATCCTGCCCCGGACCGCGTTCGCCCCGATCCCCACGGCCGCCGCGATCTCGTCGTAGCTCTGCCCGTGCAACTCGCGCAGAACCCAGCAGGCCCGCTGCTCCTCGGTGAGCGTGGTCATCGCCTCCTGAAGCGCCTTGAGCGCCGCCGACCCCTCCGCCCGCCGCTCCGGATTGTCCGCCATCTGCTCTATCGCCCGATCGGGTACCTGGTCCAGGCCGACGGTGGGCCGTCTGGTCCGGGCGATGTTCAACGCGCGGTTGGTGACGATGCGATACATCCAGGTCAGGAACGACGACTCGGCGCGGAACCCGGGCAGTCGGCGCCACGCGCTGATGAACGCCTCCTGCACCGCGTCCTCCGCGTCCGTGGGCCGTCCCAGGATGCGCAGCGCGAGCGTGTACAGGGATCGACCGTGCCGACGCATCAGTACCTCGAATGCCTCGGCGTCGCCCTCTTGAGCCCGCACCACCAGGGTGCCCTCGTCGAGCTCGGCCTCGTCGGCCATCGGCTTCCCTCCTCGTCCCAACCCGGCGACCGTACTGCGCCCGGGGTCGCAACACGAGAACCGCCACCCCCACGGCGAGGCGCGGGCGTGGGTCCACGCCGGGAACCGTCCGGCCCGATAACGTCGGATTCGGCGAAACATTCGCCGATCGACGCGTGACGTTCGCCCGGTGTGTGTGTCGTACAGGTGTGGTGGACCCGGCAAGGGGCACCGATGTCAGGCGGGACCGAGTGGGGTTCCGGTCGCATGGTTCGGGCAGTCGAGGAAGGAAGTGCGCCGATGGCGGACACAACGACCCAGGGCAAGACCGGCACGCAGGCGCTCGAGAAGGACGAGGAGCGCTCGCCGGCGGGCGGGGCTCGTTCGACCGAGGTCGTCAAGCTGGCCACGGACAAGGGCCGCACGTCCATCGCGGACGGTGTGGTCGCCAAGATCGCGGGCATCGCCGCCCGCGAGATCCCCGGCGTGTACGCGCTCGGCGGGGGCGCGGCCCGGGCGTTCGGCGCGGTGCGGCAGCGCATTCCGGGGGGCAAGCCCAACGTGGCGCAGGGTGTCAGCGTCGAGGTGGGCGAGCGGCAGTGTGCCGTGGATCTCAACATCGTGGTGGATTACGGCGTGCCCATCGCCGAATTGGCGCAGGCCGTCCGAGAGAATGTGATCGACTCCGTCGAGCGGATGACCGCGCTCGAGGTGGTCGAGGTCAACATCGCGGTGGACGACATCCACATCGAGTACGACGGAGACGACTCCAAGGAGCGCCAGCTTCAGTGACGGTCGGGCCCGGCGACGACGCGCGGCGACGACTGCTGCGCGAATACCGGGAATTCATCCGTGCGAGTCATCCCGATCGTGGGGGTGACCCGGAGGAATTCGTCGCCGGGCTGGAGCGGTTCAGAGCGCTGATCGACGCGGCCGGGCCATCGGCGCCGGTTCGTTCGGGGGCCGCGGCGGAGACCACGGTCTACCGCCGCGGCCGACTGCCGGGTCGGCTCTGGCGCCAGTTGACGGAGCGGCATCGACGGCGCAACAACCCGCGCGTCGAGTAGCGGGCGGGGCGAGGACCGGTGGAATCCGCGAAGGATCCGCACGGTCTCTCGATACCCGACCCGACAGGGTCGACAACAACCGATGGTCGGTTCAGTGAGGAGTCGTTCGCCAATGACTACACCCATGGTCGGCCTGTTGGTCGGCATGGCCCTCGGCCTGGCCGCCGCGCTCGGCGGGTTCGGGGCCTTTCTCCTGGTCGCCGCGCTAGGGGTGGTCGGCTTCCTGGTCGGTCGTTTCCTGGACGGCGACCTGGACCTCGGCGAGCTGTTCAGCTCGCGCAACCGGCGGCGCTGATGCGCGCGGTACCGGCGGAGGGCCTGGCGCCGGCCGCGCACCGCGGAGTACTGCAGATCGGTGGGCGCGTGGTGGAGAAGATCGCCGCCCGCGCGGCACGCGAGGCCACCGTCGAGGCCGCGCCGGAGACCGTGCTGCGCGCGCCGCGCGCGGGCGCCACCATGCACCACGACCACGCGACGGTGACTCTCGACGTGGACGTGCCCTACCCCGGGCCCGTGGTCGAGATCGCCCGGACGATTCGCCGGCGGGTGCGCGCCGACGTGGAGTACCTGACCGGGATGCCGGTGGTGCGGGTGGACGTCACGGTCGGCCGGTTGACCCGTGGGGGGCACGGCAAGAGGAGAGTCGAGTGAGCCTGGAGGCTTCGCCAAAGGCGCCTTCCGGTGCCTCGCCGGCCGAGACGTCGGCGGGTGCGATCGACGACTGGGGCGACGGTGCGAAGGTGCGCCGGGCCTGGTCGACGCGCGGCTTCCCGGCCGGGCTGGTCGCGCTGCTCGTCGGCGGCGTCGCGGGCACCGCGCTGTACATCGGCGTCACGGCCCGGATCGACCGGGCCCCGCGCTGGTCGCGCGAACTCCTGGAGCGCGCCCAGACGCACGTGTGGCGCGACAACGCGACCATCGCCGCCGGGCTGATCGCCGCGGTGCTGGGCCTGTGGCTGATCGTGCTCGCGGTCACCCCCGGGCGACGCAGCCTGCTGCGACTGCGCTCGCCGGGCGACGCGATGACCGTGTACATGACCCGGCGCACCGCCGCCTCGTTCCTGCGGCACACCGCGCTGGCGTCCTCGGGCGTACTGGACGCGCGGGTGCGGATGGGCCGGCGCAAGGCAGTGCTGCGGGTGGACTACCACTTCCGCGACCCGGACGACCTGCACGACGAGTTGATGGAACGACTGGAGCAACGCGCGAACGCGCTCACGTTGGCCCGGGTGCCACGGGTGGATCTGCGCCTTCAGCCCGTGAGCGGGAGGTGAGGCGAGCATGCGTACGGTCTGCAACCGGATCCTGTTGTTCCTCGTCGGTCTGGGCCTGATCGGCGGCGGGCTCGCCGTCGCCGCCCGGGGGCGGGGTTGGTATCCCGACCTGCTGCACACCGCGGACAAGCCGTTCGTCACCACGAGTCAGGCCGAGCGGCTCACCGACCACGGCTGGTGGTGGTGGGTCGCCTTCGGTGCGCCGGGGCTGATCCTGGTGCTCGCGCTGTGGTGGCTGCTCGCGCAGTTCGGCCGGCGGGCGGTGCGTTCGCTGCGGGTGCAGGACACCACGGACGGGGCCGGCGACGGTCCGTCCGGTCTGGGCACCGGCTTCGGCATGGTCGGCGACGAGGCGGACACGCTGACGGTGACCGGCCACGCGCTCGCCGACGCGATCGAGGACGACCTGTCGTACGTGGACGGCGTCGAGCACGTCTCGGCGCATCTGATCCGCCGCCGGCACGGTCCGACGCTGCGGGTCATGGTCCGGGCCGAACCCGGCGCCGAGCCGCGCGCGTTGCTGAGCGCGGTGCGCGATCGGGTGTTGCCCAACGCGCGCGAGGCGGTGGGCCTGGACACACTGCCCACGATGATGACCCTGCGGACCAGCCGGGGATTGCCCAAGCGGCACCTGGACTGAGCGGCGCGGATGGACGGCGGTGGGGCCCGGGACGTGTCCCGGGCCCCACCCGTGTCTCGGGCCCGGGTGATGTCCCGGACGCCACTCCTGTCGGGCCCCGGGTGTCACCGGGGTCGGGCTCCGGCTGCACTCGCGTCGGGGTTCGGGCCACATCGGTGTCGAGCCCCGAGCCGCACGGGTGTCACAACGAGCGGGCCAGGCCGCCGTCGACCGGGATCATCACGCCGCTCAGGTAGGACGCGGCCGGGGACAGTGTGAAGGCGGCCACCCGGCCGAACTCCTCCGGGGTGCCGTAGCGGGCCAGCGGGATGCTTCCGGTGTGCGCGGCCCTGGTCGCCTCCGCGTCGCCGCTGAGATCGTCCAGTTCGCGCACCCGGTCGGTGTCGATCCGGCCGGGGAGCAGTCCGAACACCCGGATGCCGCGCGGGCCCAGCTCGTCGGCCAGGGTCTTGGCCACCATCGCCAGGCCCGGCCGCAGACCGTTGGAGACGCCGAGGCCGGGGATCGGTTGACGCACCGACGAGGACAGCACGAAGCCGATCGATCCGCCGCCGGTGCCCAGCGCCGAGGCGGTCGCCCGGGCCAGCCGGACCGCGCCCAGGAACACCGACTCGAACGCGTCCCGCCACTGGTCGTCCTCGATCGCGGTGATCTCGCCCGGAGGTGGTCCGCCGACGCTCACCAACGCGCCGTCCAGCCGCTCGAAGCGGGCCAGCGCCGCCGCGACCAGCCGCTCGGCGGTGCCGCTGTCGCCGTTGTCGGCGGCGATCCCCAACGCCTGTTCGGGCCCGCCGAGCGCGGCGACGGCCTCCGTCGCGCGTTTTTCGTCCCGCCCGGTGACCACCACCCGGGCGCCGTCGTCCACCAGCGCGCGGGCGGTGGCGAAGCCGAGGCCGCGGGTGCCGCCGGTGACCAGATACACGCGATCGCGCAGTCCAAGATCCATGCCACCATCCTGCCTCGTGCCGGCCCCGACGCGCGGTAATTGACAGGTCGTCAGCTCGGCCGGTCGCTACCCTCGGTGGCATGACCGAGCAGATCGACGTGGTGCGGGAGTGGATCCGGGCGGCCGAGGACGGGGTCACCGTGCTCACCGGGGCAGGCATCTCCACCGACTCCGGGATCCCCGACTACCGGGGCCCGCAGGGCGTGTGGACCAAGGACCCGGACGCGGAGAAGCTGGTCACCTACGGCTACTACATGGGCGACGAGGACATCCGCCGCCGCTCGTGGTTGCTGCGCCGGGACAACCCCGCGCGGCTGGCCGGGCCGAACGCGGGACACGCCGCGCTGGTCGCGCTGGAGCGGGCCGGTCGGCTCAACGCGTTGATCACCCAGAACGTGGACGGGCTGCACCTGCGGGCGGGAACCGGCGCGGAGAAGATCATCGAGTTGCACGGCACGATGTTCTACGTGTTGTGCACCGACTGCGACGCGCGCACCACGCTCGACGCGGCGCTGGAGCGGGTGGCGATGGGTGAGGACGACCCGCGCTGCCTACGCTGCGGCGGGATCCAGAAGACCGCGACGATCATGTTCGGGCAGGGGCTCGACCACGGCGTGCTGGAGCGGGCCGCGATCGCCGCGCAGATCGGCGACGTGTTCCTGGCCATCGGCACCTCGCTCCAGGTCGAGCCCGCCGCGTCGTTGTGCCGGGTGGCGCAGGAGGCGGGGGCCAAGCTGGTGATCGTCAACGCCGGGGAGACGCCCTACGACCGGGTCGCCGACGCGGTGATCCGCGAGCCGATCGGCGAGGTGCTGCCGGAGTTGGTCGCGGGGTTGTGAGCGTTGTCCCGGCCGGGACACCTCAGACCTTGGCCGCTTCCTCGGGCGCGGGCGCCGAGTCGGCCTCGTCCAGCGCGGCCAACTCGGCCTCCAACTCCTTGGCCTCGCTGCGAACCAGCTTGACGAGCATCGCCAGCAGCGCGAACGCGAAGATCCACCACTGCACCGCGTAGGCCAGGTGCGGGCCGAGGTCCTCGTCGTCCGGCTCGGGGATCAGCGCCGGTGCCTTGGCGGGCATCGGGGTCTGTTCGGTGAGTTCGACATAGCCGCCGAGGATCGGATGCGGCAACTTCGCGGCCAGTTCGAACGAGGAGATCCGCATCACCTGGCCCTGGGGCACCTCGAGGTCGCGGATGCCGGAGTCCTTGCGGGTCTCGTCCGGGCGCAGCCGACCGGTCACCGTGACCTGCCCGGCCGGCGCCGGCGGCACCTCGGGGCGCTCGGCGGCGGTGGGCGGGTTCTTCACCCAGCCCCGGTCCACCAGCAGCGCGCGGCCGTCGGCGGTGATCAGCGGGGTGACCACGTAGAAGCCGGGCACGTTGTTCTGCGACCGGTTGCGCGCGAGCATCTCGTGCTCGGTGTCGTAGGTGCCGGTCACCGTGACCCGACGCCACTGGAGGTCGCCGGGCAGCTTCCGGCCCACCGCGAGGATCTCCTGCGCGGGCACCGGCTCGCGCTTGCTGTTGGCGCTGATCAGGTCGTTGTGCGCGACCTTGTTCTCGTGCCGGTGGAACTGCCAGAAACCGAGCTCGACCATGATCGGGACCAGCACGAGGACGAGCAGCGCCATCGCGATCCAGCGCGGGGTCAGCAGGAAGCGGTACACCCGAGCACGGTACCCCTCGCCGTGCCCGGTGTGTCCCGCCGGGTGCGCGGTGTCGGCGTTCGCGGTGCCCCGGCGCGCCCGCGCCCCGGACCCGAACCGGTGGGCGAACGGTCTGTGGGTGGGCGCTTGTCCAGGTCGGCAGCCGGCCGGCCGGTCCCGCCGATAGGCTTCCGGCACGCCGTCTCCCGGCCCATCGCCCGCGACTCCCGGCAGACCGGGTGCGGACGCGGCATCGGCTCGCCCCGCGGGGGAGTCGTCCGGCCTCGGGAGTCCCACAGCCTCGGGAGTCACACAGCATGCAAGGTCCGTCGCGCGATCCGGTGCCCGGTAGACGCGGTACCGCCGGTCACTGGTTCGGGCTTGTCGGCCTCGCCGCGGTCGCGTTCCTCTCGATCGGACTGCTGTCGTGGATTCCCCCGCTCGTGGCGGGAGTTCGCACCCGCAAGCACTGGGACTGGGTGGTCCTGGCGGTCACCTCGGTGAGCGTGGTCCTCGCCTTCGTGTTCCTGGTGATGGGCAGCGAGTCGAGCGGCGAGCAGGCCGCGCGCGAGGCGCTGGGCGCGCCCGAACCCCAGACGATCCTGGACGACGTGGGCACCGTCATGCTGCTGGTGCTGATGGTCGCGGTGCCGGTCTGGTGGTGTGTCGGATCCGCCCGCTGGGCCCGGGCGATGCGCGCGTACGGGCCGGCCGGGTACACGCCGTGGCCGCAGGCGCCCGTCGGACCGCATCCCATGGCCTACCCCCCGGCCCCGCCGCAGGCCCCGCCGGGCTACCTGGTGCCCGGCCCGCCGGTCGGGCCCGGTACCCCGCGCGGACCGGTCGCCCCGCCGCCCGTCGCCGGGCCGGTGCCGGTCGACGATCCCGCCGCGCGTGCCCGGGCCCGACTGCAAGGGCTCAGCGAGCGGCTGCGCGAGCAGGACGGCGGCAACCCCGGAGGGCCCCGATGAGCGCTCCCGGACGGGTGATCGCGGGCCGCTACGAACTGTCCGCGGCGATCGGCCGCGGCGGCATGGGCCAGGTCTGGAAGGCGTACGACCAGACCCTCCAGCGCCGGGTCGCGGTCAAGTTGCTGCGCACCGACCTGGTCGAGGGGGGCGGCGGCCGCAGCGCGATGGAACGGCGCTTCCTGCGCGAGTGCCGGGTCACCGCGGGCATCGATCACCCGGGCCTGGTCACCGTGTTCGACGGTGGCACCGACGAGGGCGACCTGTATCTGGTGATGCAACTCCTGGACGGTTGCGACCTGGCCGACCTGATCGCGGAGAACCGGCCGGTGCCGTGGGAGTGGGCGGTCGCGGTGGCCGCGCAGATCTGCTCGGTGCTGGCCGCCGTGCACGCGGTGCCGGTGGTGCACCGCGACCTCAAGCCGCGCAATGTGATGGTCCGGCGCGACGGCACGGTCAAGGTGCTCGACCTGGGCGTGGCCGCGGTGCTCGACCCGGAGTCGACCAAGCTCACCACGACCGGCGCGATGCCCGGCTCGCCCGCGTACATGGCGCCCGAGCAGATGAACGGCATCGTCGAGCCGCGCACCGACCTGTACGCGCTCGGTTGCCTGCTGTACGAGATGCTGGCCGGGCGGGCGCCGTTCGCCGGGCCGACGATGGCCTCGGTGATGCTCGGGCACCTCAGCGCGACGCCCGAGCCGTTGGGCGCGCACCGCCCGGACATCCCCGCCGGGCTGGAACGGCTCGTGCTGGACCTGCTGGGCAAGCAGCCCGACCAGCGGCCCGCGAACGCGCAGGAGGTCTACCGGCGGCTCGTTCCGCTGCTGCCCGCGAGTCGCGGCGACGCGCTCGCGCCGACCGCGCCGATGGACCCGACCCGCCCGCTGCGTTTCCCGGCCGCGCCGCAGCCGTTGCCGGGGGTGCCCGGCCCGGTGCGGGCGTCGGTGCCGGCCCCGCCCACGCCGCCGTGGGCTATGAGCGCGGGCCCCTCGGCACACGTGCCGCGCGCCGATCCGGACTGGGCGGCGGTGCCCTCCGCCGCGCCGCCCACGTTGGACGTGCGCAGTGCGCTCGACGAGGCCAACCGGCTGCTCGGCGAGGGTGCGCTGACCCAGGCCGTGGACGTGCTCGGTGCCGCCCTGCCGGTGGCCATCGCCCGGCACGGCGAACGCGACCCGCTCGTCCTGGGGTTGCGACAGGCGCTCGCCGACACATTGCTGGCGGACCGTCAGTTCCGGCGCGCGCTCCCCGAGTTGCAATACATCGCGGGCGTGTTCGCGGCGTCCGGCGGGCCGACCGACGCGGAGGCGATGGAATACGGCCGGCAGGTCGCCGCGTGCCTGGAGGAACTGGGCGAACTGCCCGCCGCGCTCGGCGAGTACCGGCGATTGCTCGACCTGCACCGGCGGATCCCGGAGGCCGACGTCTACCAGGGTTTCGACCTGCGCGAGCGGATCGGGCTGCTGCTCGCCGCGCTCGGCGACCCGTACCGGTCCGAGAGCGTGCTGGTGCCGCTGCTGGCCGAGCAGGAGCACCGGCTGGGCCCGCAACATCCCCGGGTGTCCACGCTGCGCCAACACCTGGGCCGCATCCACGGCGCGACCGGCTACCGGCGTCGGTGACGCGGGGGTGTAACGCGCTTGGCGGGTCGCGGCGTTATTCGCACGACACCGAGGCGCGGAGGCACCATGAGCGGGAACGGGGGCGCGAGCTTCGACGAGTTCGCGCGGGCCCGCAGCGGCCAACTGCTGCGCACGGCCTGTCTGCTCACCGGCGACTGGCACACGGCGGAGGATCTGGTCCAGGAGACGCTGGGCAAGCTGTACCGGCGTTGGCGGCGGATCCGCGAGATGGAGTCGCCGATCGCGTACGCGCACACCACCCTGGTGCGCACCTTCTTGTCCGTGCGTCGGCTCAGGCGTTCCTCGGAACGCCCCAGCGACGCGCTGCCGGAGCCGCCGCCGGCCCCCGGTGAGGACATCGAGCTGCGCCTGACCCTGCTTCAGGGCCTGGCCCGACTCTCGCCCGCCGATCGCGCGGTGCTGGTGCTGCGCTACTGGGAGGACCGGTCGGTCGAGGAGACCGCGGACGTCCTGCGGATCAAGCCCGGGGCGGTCCGGGTGCGGTCCAAGCGGGCGTTGGATCGGCTGCGCGCGATGCTCGGCGCGGAACTGGTCGACCTGGGCATGGCATGTTGACCGGCGATGGGGGCCGGTCGCCGCGATCGCCCGGGGGCCGGGCGGCGCCGTTGCCCGGATCGCCTCGCATCGACGGAAGGGAGCTGATCAGCGTGGACGCCGACGACAGGTTCGAGCGGGATCTGCCGGGCGCGATGCGTTCGGCCGTCGCCGAGTTCCGCGGACCCAGCCCCGATCTGATCGAGCGCGGTATCCGGCTCGGCAGGCGGCAGCGCCGGGCGCGGCTGGCGGTGGGCGCGGCGGTGGCCGCCGTACTGGTGCTGGGCGGAAGCGGCGGGCTGGGCTTGCCCGACGGGGTGCTCGCCGGGTCGAGCGCCGATTCGGGCCCTGCCGCGAGGCGGCTCGAAGCGATGGCGAGACTTCCCGTCGGCAGGGAGTTGGTCCCGTACGTGCGCGCGGCGCTGCCGGACGGTGGTCGTACCGACCGCTTCGAGCCGAGCCGCGAGGGCCCGGTGCCGGGCCAAACCCGGATCGCCGGCACCTACACCGGACACAACGGCTCCACGGGGCTCGAGGTGGAACTCTCCCGTCCGCTGTTCGGTTCGGTCGAGGATCTGTGGCGTGGCCCGCATTGCCCGTCATCGGATGGCGGTTCGCGACTCCGGTGTGTCCGCACGGTGGAGCCGGACGGGGGCGTGCTCATGGTTTCCGGGTTTTGGCCGCCGGGGGCCGAACGGCAGTCCTACGCCGTCGTGTACACGCGGCCGGACGGCGTCCAGGTCCGGGCCGGCGAGCTCGTGGACACGCCGAGGGGAACGCGCCAGGTCCTGGGGCCCGAGGAGTTGACCGCCATCGCGCACAGCCAGGCGTGGACCGTGGTGGGGGTCGACCCGTCCGACGTGCCCCCCGCGGCGTTCGAGCCGGTGTCGGCCGTGCTGCCCAAGGGGATCCGGGTACGGAGCGCGGTGAAGACGACCGTGGGCAACTTCGTCCTCGGCGGCCTCCATGAGGCGATGTCGGACCTGACCGTGCGGCTGCGCTCGACCCGGGACCCGGCTGTGACGCCTTGCCCGGTCGGTACGAAGGAGGACTTCTGTGTGAACGTGACGCTGGCGGACGGAACGCCCGGAGTGACCCATCAGGTGGTCGCGAACGACGGCCGGGTCCAGTCGCGTTCGCTCCTGGTCATCCGCCCGGGCGGCCTGGCGGTCTCCCTGGAGGTGCGCGACGGCCGGAGCGCCGAGTCGGCCCCACTGCCCGAACCGCTGCTCTCCATCGAGCAGTTGAAGACGATGGCGGCGTCCCCGCGCTGGACCGGATGATCCGGATGATCCGGGTGTGACGACTGCGGCGGGTGCCGAGGTGGGCGAAGGCGCACATTTTCTGCCACTTGTGGCGGCTGTGCTCTTCCGCCGGAGGCCGCCATGGGCGACCGTGGAGACATCGACGCGCTAAGGGGTGACGTGGCGATGGAACTGCCCGAGGTGTCCCTGCCCTGGTTTGTGTTGGGTGTCGCAGGCGCGGTGTTGTCCCTGACCCTGCCGTGGTTCCAGACCCGGACGTATCGCCGGGCGCGCGCGCTCGACTTCGACGAGTCGCGCTACGCCACCGCGCCCGACACCGTCTTCCGGGTGCCGATCACACCGCTGAAGGTGTACGCGGAGCCGGTCGCGGCGCGCGCGGTCGGCCTGCCGCTGGGCGCCGCGGGTGCGGTGTTGTTCCTGGTGTTCGGGTTGTGGCCGTCGATGGTGACCTGGTCGGTGTGCGGCGGGGTGACCATCGTGCTCACTCCGGTGCGGCGTGTGCTGGGCCTGCGGGTGACCCACCGGATCGCGCGCGACGTGGCGTTTCGCAACGGGCCGCTGCGCGATCGGGACGGCACGGTGATCGCCGAGCAGTCCTGGTCGCAGGTGGTGCGCACCTGGTACCGGCACGAGTACCGGGACCGGCCGCCCGGTGAGGACGACCTCTCGGTCGCGGTGCTGGGCAAGTTCTGGTGGTTGGCGGGTCATCTGCTGTGCTGGCCGGTGACGTTGCCGGGGACCCAGATCGTGCAGACCGCGATGTGCCGGAACCCGGCCTGGGCGCTGGGTCATGTGGGCGACGACGCGGGTGCGCCGTGGCTGGCCGATCTGGGTGAGGCGCGTACTCCCGGCCGACCCGAGACGCACGGGAAGGCGCGACAGACTGCCCCGGACGGGTGACGCCCGCACGGGTGACCACACCTCGACCCGATCGTTGGGCCGGGTGTGACGCGAAATGTCTCCATGGTCCGGATCGCGGCGGCGTCCTTCGCCGGCACGTCGATCGAGTTCTACGATTTCTTCGTCTACGGCACGGCCGCGGCCCTGGTGCTGGGCCCGCTGTTCTTTCCCGGGTTCTCGCCGATCGCGGGCACTCTCGCGGCGTTCGCCACCTACGCGGTCGGTTTCGTCTCGCGGCCGCTGGGCTCGGTGCTCTTCGGCCGGTTGGGCGACCGGCGCGGGCGTCGGCCGGTCCTGGTCGTCTCGCTGCTGCTGACCGGCGTCGCCACCGTGTTGGTGGGACTGCTGCCCACCTACGACCGGATCGGCCTGGCCGCGCCGATCCTGCTGGTGCTGCTGCGTTTTTGTCAGGGGCTCGGGGTCGGCGGCGAATGGGGCGGCGCGGTGCTGCTGGCGGCCGAACACGCGCCGCCGGGCCGTCGCGCGTTGTGGGGCAGCTTTCCGCAGGCCGGGCCGGCGATCGGGTTCCTGCTCGCCAACGGCATCATGCTGACCCTGTCCGGGGTGCTGACCGACGCCCAGTTCCACTCCTGGGGTTGGCGGGTGCCGTTCCTGTTTGCGGGCGTGCTCGCGGGCGTCGGACTGATGTTGCGCGCCTCGATCGAGGAGACCCCCGCGTTTCGCGAACTGGCCGTCGCGAACGAACTCTCGGCGAGCCCGTTCCGCGAGGTGGTGCGTGACCAGTGGCGGCTGATCCTGCTCATCGCCGGGGCGCTGACCTGCGGCTACGTGGGCTTCTACCTGACCACCACCTGGTCGCTGCACTACGCCACCAGCAGGCTGGGGGTCGGGCGCACCACGATGCTCGCGTGCATCATGATCGCGGTGGTCGGCAAGGCCGTGGCCACCCCGTTGTTCGCGCTGCTCGGCGACCGGTACGGGCGCAAGCCGCTGTGTGTGGCGGGCTGCGCGGCGATGGGCCTGTGGGCGTTCCCGATGCTGGGGCTGCTGGCCACCGGCGAGCCGGTGTGGATGACGCTCGCGTGCCTGGGCACCCTGGTCGCCTTCATCGCGATGTTCTCGGTGGTCGGGGCCTATCTGTCCGAGTTGTTCGAGCCGCGCGTGCGGTGCACCGGTGCGTCCACCGCGTACAACCTGGGCGGCGTGCTCGGCGGTGCGCTGACCCCGATCGTGGCCACCGAACTGGCCCGAGGCGACGGCACCCCGTGGAGCGTCGCGGCCTATCTCGCGGCCGCCGCGGTGCTGAGCGTGGCGTGCTTCTCCGCGCTGCCGGAGACCCGCGCGGTGCGGGCGTGGGAGGGACAACCGGCCACCGCGTGATCTTCCCTCGACAACCGTTCTGGGCCAGGCTGCGGCCATGGACTCAGGTGTTCCCGAACAGGCCCGGGCGCGGCGCGCGCACAACGTCCGGATCGCCGAGCGGCTGTTGGCGGCGGTGGGCGCGGGCGACCGCGGCGCGCAGGTGGCCTGCTACCACCCCGACGTCGTCCTGGAGTTCCCGTACGCCGCGCCGCCGGTGCGGATCGAGGGCAAGGACGCGGTGGACGCCTATCTGGCGATCGCGCTCGGCGTCTTCGAGCTGCGGCTGACGGTGACCCGGGTCCACGACTGCGTGGACCCGGACACCGTGATCGTCGAGTTCATCGGCGAGGGGCGGGCCAGGCCCACCGACCGCGCCTACGCCAACACCTACATCGCGGTGCTGGCCTTCCGGGACGGTCTGGTGGTCGGCCAGCGCGAGTTCTACAACCCGGTGCCGGCCGCTCAGGCCTTGACCGCGACGCCCGCCAACTGAGGCAGCTTCACGGCGGGCTCACCGAGCGCGCCGGCCGGGCCCCACACGTCCACCGGGACCAGCCGCGCGGGCAGCAGCTCCAGGCCGCCGAAGACGGCCAGGATCTCGTCGTGCGAACGGGCGTGCATCTTTTGCACGTTGGAGGAGTACTCGCTGAGTGCGCGGTCCATCCCGGCGGGGCGCTCCTCGCTGCGGTGCGCGTGCGAGAGCGCGAGGTGGCTGCCGGGCACGGTCGCGTCCATGTACTGGCGCACCACGCCGATGGGGTCCGCCTCGTCCGGGAGGAAGTGCAGCACAGACACGATCAGCACGCCGACCGGCTGGGAGAAGTCGATCAGCTTGCGCACCTCGGGGGAGTCGATCACCTTGGCCGGATCGGTCAGGTCGGCGCCCACCACGGTCGCGTTCGGGTTGTCGGCGAGCAGGGCCTGGCTGTGCGCGACCGCGACCGGATCGTTGTCCACGTACACCACGCGCGCGTCCGGGTCGGCCTTGTGCGCGATCTCGTGCACGTTGCCCACCGTCGGGATGCCCGAGCCCAGGTCCAGGAACTGCCGGATGCCCAGGTCCAGCAGGTGGTGTACGGCGCGGGTGAGGAACACCCGGTTCCCGCGCAGCACGTCGCGCAGCTCGGGCATCGCCTGGGTGACCAGTTCGGCCGCCTCGCGGTCGACCGCGAAGTTGTGCGCGCCGCCGAGCGCGTAGTCGTAGACGCGGGCCACGCTGGCGCGGGTGATGTCGATGTGCTCTGGAGCCCAGTCCGGTCGAGTCATGGATCGGACTCTAAAGCGTGTCGCCACGATTCACCGGAGAAATCGCCGGCCCGACGGTTGGCAGCCCTGTGCGAGGCGTCACACCCGCGCGCCCGCCGCGACGGCCTCGGCGTCGACGGGACCGGAACGGCGGGTTCCGGCCCCTCGACGCCGAGGTCCGCACGCGGTGGTCGCGGCCGCGGTTGCCCGCGGCCACGGTTTCGACGCGGCCACGGCTCGACGCGGCTACGGCTTGATGCCGACCGCGCCCACGAACGCCGGGCACTTGTCCGCGCCGACCGGGATGTCCTCGGGCGCCAGCGGCGCCCACACCTGGTCGACCCGGGGGCCCACCTTCGCCGCGATCGGGGCCAGCGCGTCCAGGTCGAAGCCGTACAGCTTCGCCGCGTTGCCGCCGACCATGGCGGCGACCTCGACCGGGTCGATGCCGTTGTAGGTCAACTGCAGCGCCTCGCGGCTGAACGGATGGCTGGCCTCCTTGTGCGGATAGTCGCTGCCCCACATGATCCGGTCCACGCCCACCTGATAGCGCAGCTTGGCCTCGGCCGGGCGCTGGAAGCTGGCCCCGACGTGGCACTGCCGGGCCCAGTACTCGCTCGGCTTGAGCTCCATCCGGCCGACCAGCGCGCTGCCCCACTCGTACTCCTGGGAGCCGACCGCGGTGCTCATCCGGTGCCAGTAGTAGTCCAGCCGCCGGGTCTCCTCCGGGATCCAGGCGGTGCCCTGCTCGGTGAACACGAACTGGAGCTCCGGGTGGCGATCCATCGCGCCGGAGACCACCAGGTGGGTGAACGCGCGGTGCGCCCACCAGGACACCTCGGTCAGGAACACCACCTTGTCCACGTCGGTGTCCCCGGCCGGCGGCGCGGCCGAGCCGGTGTGGTGATTGACCGGCATGCCCAACTCCTCGCACACCCGCCACAGCGGCTCGTAGTGCGCGTAGTCGAACATCGGCACCAGACCGGAACCGGGCGGGGTGCCGGGCAGCAACACGCCGCCGGTGAGCCCGGCATCCTTGGCCCAGCGGATCTCCTCCACCGCCGCCGGGATGTCGTGCAGCATGATCTGCACGATGCCCGCCCGGCGCCCGGGCGTGGCCGCGCAGAAGTCGACCATCCAGCGGTTGTGCGCCTTGAGCCCCTCCCACCGCAGCGCCAGGTCGCCCGCGTTCGCGGCCGGCGGCTGGTCGGTCAGCGAGGGCTTGGGGAAGAACGGCGGCACGGTGTTGGGGAAGATGACCTCGGCCACCACCCCGTCCGCCTCCAGGTCGCGCAGGCGTCGGTCGGAGTCCCAGTTGCGCGGGCCGAGGTCCCCCTTGAGGTCCGGATACGGGATCTCGTAGTTCGCCACCCAGGCATCGAACTCGGCGTGCAGGCGGGTCGGTAGGTAGTCGCGATAGCCGTGGATCTCGCCGCCGCCGTGGCAATCGGCCGAGATCACGGTGTACCGCTCGGGGTGGTCGCCGGACGGGGGGCCGCTCGGGACGGGGAGCGGGGTGGTGCTGTCAGTCATGGGGGATCAGACCTCCAGGGCTTCCGCGTTGGGGTTGATCGCGGCGCCCGTGTCGTGTCCGGTGAGCCAGTGCCGGCCGATCTCGGCGGCCGCTGCCCACTTGGTCGTCAGGTCCTTCGCCGAACCGTCCTCGTGCACCTGACCGAGCGTGGCGGGGGTGACCCCGACCCGCTCGGCGTGCGGCGCGAGGGCGGCCAGGTCGAAGCCGTACACGTCGGCCACCGCCTCGCCGAGCATCACGCGCGTCTCGGCGATCGGGACGTCGGAGAACGTCTTGCGCAGGATGTTGAGGGTCTCCGGCCAGGTGCCCTCGGGGTGCGGGAAATCGTTACCCCAGCAGATGTTGCCGACACCGATCTCGTAGCGCATGCCGATCTCGCGCCGCTTGGTGTTGGACGCGCCGATGAAGCAGTTGCGGTCGAAGTACTCGCTCGGGAGCAGCTTGATCTCCTCGAACCCGGCCAACTTGGCCGCGCCGCGCGAGCCCAGCAGCAGCCGGTCGGTGAACCACAGCAGGTTGCCCACCCACCAGCAGCCCGCCTCGGTCACCCCGAACTTCAGCCGCGGGAACCGCTCGAACACGCCGGACCACAGCAGGAACCACAACGGTCGGGACGGCCACCAGGTGACCTCGGTGACGTAGATGCCCAGGTGGTTACCGTACGATTCGCGGTCGGCCGGCCCCGAGTGGGTGACCACCGGGAGTTCCAGGTCCTGGCACAGCGCCCACACCGGGTCGTATTTGCGATCGTGATACGGCGTCTGGTTCATCCACATCGCGGGGATCATCACCGCGCCCAGCCCGTCCGCCTTGATCCGGCGGATCTCCGCGAGCACGTCCTCGATCGCCGCGGTGATCGGGATCAGCGCGACCCCGCGCCGCCGTTCCGGACTGGTCTTGCACAACTCGGCCAGCCAGCGGTTGTGCGCCTGCGCGCCGGCCAGGCCCAGCTCCGGATCCATGTCCCCGGACAGGCCCAGGCCCGCGCCGAAGGGCACACACGTGCGCGACTCGACGGCGTCCGCGTCCGGAAAGATCACCTCGCCGACCACGCCGTCCTTGTCCAACTCCAGGTCGCGCCGGTCCACCTCCCAACCGCTGCGCAGCACCTCCTCGTTGGTCTCGAACCAGTTCGCCGCGAAGTCCTCGTTGCGCACACCCAGGTCGGTGATCGCCTTGAGCTG
This sequence comes from Embleya sp. NPDC025285, assembly GCF_055558835.1. Classification (NCBI taxonomy): domain Bacteria; kingdom Bacillati; phylum Actinomycetota; class Actinomycetes; order Kitasatosporales; family Streptomycetaceae; genus Embleya; species Embleya sp. NPDC025285. The sequence goes on along the minus strand of NZ_JBVHLU010000027.1, from coordinate 57,233 downwards.
CGCCTCGCGTTCGGACATGAACTGATCGAAGGCGGCGTGATGCCGGGTGGCCAGGTAGTCGCGATACAACTCGGTCGGCAGCCCGGCGTGGGTGTCCGAGGAGATGATCGTGTAGGGGGTGGTGAGTTCGTTCCGCTCGGGGTGTTCGCTGCTCTGGGTCATGGTCACTCACTTGTCCAGGACAAAGGTCTCGAGGTACGAGGGGTTGCTGCGGGCGAGCATGCTCTGCGACCGCGCGGTGATCTGTCCGTCGCTGTGCTCACTGGCGGGCAGGATCCAGAACCGGTTCTCCCGGATGCCGTCGAGCACGTCGGCCGCGACCGACTCGACCGGGGTGAACTCGATCTCCTGCCCCGCGTCGCGCATCGCCTTCTCCCACGCGTCGAGCGTGTTGTAGGGCGTCTTGCGCGGCACCGACTTGGCGAACCGCTCGGGCCGGTTGCGGTAGGACTCCCACAGGCCGGTGCGCAACATCTTGGGCCCGGGGAACAGCACGGACGCGCCGAGTTGCGCGTGCACCTGGCCGAGCTGGGCGTACAGCGCCTCGGTCATGGTCACCACCGCGGCCTTGGTGGTCGCGTACACCGACGCGTTCGGCAGCGGCGCGATGCCGCCGTCGCCGGAGGAGGTGTTCACGATGTGGCCGGGGGTGTTCTGCGCGAGCATCCTCGGTACGAACGCCTGGATGCCGTTGAAGACGCCGAACACGTTGACGGCGAAGCACCAGTCCCAGTCCTTGGGGTCGTGCTCCCACATCTTGCCCTCGGAGCCCGAGCCGATCCCGGCGTTGTTGCACAGCACGTGCACGGCGCCGAAGTGCTCGAACGCGGCGTCGGCCAGTTCGAACACCGATTCGCGCACCGACACGTCCACGACGTGCCCGAGCGCCTCGCCGCCCGCGTCGGTGATCCGCGCGACCGCCTTGTCCAGCGCGCCCTGTTCGATGTCGCCGAGCACGACCTTCATGCCCTCCGCGCCGAATCGCTCGGCCATCGCGAGCCCGATGCCGCTCGCGGCACCGGTGACGACGGCGACTCTGCCGTCGAATTCCTGCAGCATGTCTGTCGATCCCTTGCTGTCGTCGCTGCCTTGCCTGCCGGGGTGCTACTTCGCGGGCGGCGGATCGTCGGTGATCTGCTGCACGTCGTCGTAGCGCTGGTGGATGTACGGCAGCACCAGGTCGGCCTTGACGTGCTCGGCGACGAAGCCCTGCTGGTCGGAGGTGCGCTCGCTGAGCGTGATCGAGATCAGCTTGCGCACCGGCAGGTCGGCGACCGGGTCGAAGTCCGAGTCGCGCAGGATCACCTCGCCGTCCAGGCGGTGCGCGCTGCGGGTGCGCTCGTTGCGGGTGACGTGCACCAGCATCGGGTCGGCGTCGAAGCCGTCGCCGTCCACGGCGGGCAGGAACTTGTAGTAGAAGCTCAGCGTCTGTCGGGGCTCGGGGGTGGCCAGCTCCTCGACCACGGTGCCGCGCACCTCGACGTAGGTGACGCCCATCCGGTTCACGGTGGCCACGACCTCGTCGCCGTCCCGCTCGACCTTGACGTCGGCCAGCTTCTTCGGCTCGCCGAACACCTCGCGACCGCCGATCACCGCCCGCTCGGTGGTCATCGGCATGGTCAGCGTGTAGTCGCCCTCGATGTCGCCGTGCTTGCAGCGCACCGCGACCGCGCCCGCGCCGAGCGGGTGACCGTTGATGTCGCAGGCGGAGACGTTCACCCGCACCAGCGGCCGGTCCACGGGGACCAGCGGCGGCGGCAGGATCGCCGCGATCACCTCGGGGTCGGTCTCCCAGATCGCCATCACGCCGGTGGACCAGATCTCCGGGAGGCTGGACCGCTCCCGCGAGGATTTCTTCAACGTTTCCGCCGGCCGGGCGCCGTACCGAATGCGTGCCACGTACCTCACCTCTTCCGCTCGTGCGAGGGCTGCGCGCGGGCCGGTTGCCCGATCCCGTGCGCGGTGGTGCCGGGTGTTCTGTAACACTGTTACACCGGTAGGTCGGCGAGGTAAAGACCTGTGGCGGGGTTGCCCGTGTATCGGGCGACCCCGCCCGGGCGCGAGAATGGGACGTGATGGACAAGATCACGCGAGACACCGTGCTCGACACCGCCATGCGTCTCGTCATGGAATCCGGTATCGAGAACCTCAGCATGCGCAAACTGGCCGCCGAACTGGGCGTCGCCGTCACCTCGATCTACTGGCACGTGGGCAACCGCGACGTGCTGGTGGACCAACTGGTGGATCGGGTGATCGCGGACATGGGCGCGATCTCGGTGGACGGGAGCACGCCGGTCGAGCGGGTGGTGTCGATCGCGCGATCGTGTCGGCGATTGATCCTGGAGCGCCCGCACCTGGTCGGCCTGGTCCGCGAGCGCGGCCTGGAGTCGCTGATGATGCTGCCCGCCCGCAAGGCGCTGGTACACGAGATGACGGCGGCCGGCCTGCGCGGCGCACGGGCGGGCGAGGCGGTGCAGGCGGTGCAGTACCAGATCGCCGGCTTCGTGATGCTGGAGCGTGCCCTGGAGAACAGCGCGGCCGAACCGCCGGCCGTGGACCGGTGGCGCGGCGAGTTGGCGCTGAAGGATCCGGAACTGGCGGCGAGTCTGAGCAACGTCACCGACGGTGACCGGCTGTTCGTGCTGTCGGTGCGAGCGCTGGTGGAGTCGCTGCTCGGGTGAGGGACGTCAGGGCACGCGCGGTGGTGCGGTCGCCGCTCGGGTGCGGGCGACCAAGGCACGCGCGGTGATCAAGACGCCGCTTCGGTGAGGTGGTCAGGGCACCCGCGGTGGGGCGCCGGCCAGGACGCGGCGCCATGCCGCGGGGGACAGCGTGCCCCCGGCCTCCTGTGCGTCGATCCGGGCCAGGACGCGGGCCGGCACGGTGAGCACGGTCGTGGTCAGCCACAACGATCCGGCGATCCGACGCGGCTCGCGACGCAGGCTCAGGGTCTCCTCGACGGCGTCCCGGTACGGAATTGCCCGCACCACGATCCGCAGCAGTTCGCGGCCGGCCCGGCGGCGCCCGGCCCGGGCGGCGGTCAGCAGCCCGCCGTGCGCCTGCCGGGTACGTACGTCCGGCCGGCCCCACGGCATCGAGGCCGGCGCCTCGCCCCGGGAGACCGCGATCAGCGCCGCGACCAGATCGGTGCCCGCGGCGCCCGCGTTGCCCGGTTCGGCGAGGTAGGGGCGCACATCCAGCCAGGCCGGGCCGCCGTGCGCGGTGCGCACCGCGTCCAGCGACAGGCCGCCGTGCCAGCCGAGGTGGCCGCCGAGCATCGCGACCTGCTCGCGCACCTCCGGCACCACCACGCTGCGCCTGACCGCGCTGCCGTGCAGGTGTTCGTACGCGTGCACCGCGACCAGTCGGCCGTGCTCGAACACCGCCTGGGCGGACAGGACCGGGCCCTGGGCCGGCTCCTGCACCAGCACGCCGGCGCCGTCCACGAACGCACCGCCCTGCTCCAACGAGTCGGCCAGCCGCAGCAGTTGCTCGCGCCGCTCGACCCGGTGCGAACCCGCGAGGGTCTTCACGTACAACGGCGGATCGGCGACCTGGCGCAACTCCTCGGCGGAGCGCACCACCACCGTCCCGGCCGGCTGCGGCATCCCGATCTCGGTGAGGGTGCTCGCCGCCGAGGCCCGGTCCGCCACTCGGCGCAGCGCCGCGAACGGCGGTACGGCCAGGGCCACACCGTGTGTGGTGATCCGCTCCGGCTCACGCGCGAGCACCGCGACATGCTCGTTCGTGGCCAGCAGCACGTCGTGCGGCTCGGCCCGCAACACCGCCTCGGTCCGGGCCAGCCACGCCCACGGATCGGCGCCGAACGCGGGCACCTCGTGCACCGCCGTGACCGAGCGAGGGCGTGCGTGAACCGGCCGACCGGGCGGTGCGAGCACCGCCACGTCCTGCCCCGACCGCCCGATCGCCATCGCGATCTGACGTGACGTCACCCCGAAGCCGTCCCCTAGCAGCACGCGCACGGGGTCATCCTGGCACGAACGTGCGTGCGTGCTCACCTCACGGCCGGTGCGGGTTCGCATCCTCGGCTCGGGCGGCCTCGGACCCGGGCGGGAGCGAGACCGGAGCGTCCCGTCCGGGTGCGGCGTGGGGCCGGGTCGCGGGGGTGCGGAGTCGGGCCGGGCGGATCGTGGAGCCGGGGCGGGGCGACCGTGGATCCGGCAAGGGTGGGGCGCGGAATCAGAGCCGGCGCGGTGCGGTGTGGTGCGGAGCAGTGCGGTGCGGTGTCGGGCGCGGGCGGATCGTGGAGCCGGGGTCGGGTGAGCGTGGATCCGGCAAGGGTGGCGCGCGGAGTCGGAGTCGGCACGGAGCGATGCGGTGCGGTGCGGTGTCGGTTTAGGGTGGGGCGCATGTACCGCTCGGGCCCCGCCACCGCGTCGACGTCGCTGTGCGCGACGCTGCTCGCGCTGGTCGGCTTCGGGCTGTTCGTGGACGGGGCGTTGCCCGGTCTGGTCGCCGTCGCGGTGACCGCGGTGCTCGCGCTGGCCTGCTGTACCGCCGCCGCGTGCGCGCCGTCCGCCGAGCGCGCGCACGTTCGCGGCGCGGTGTTGCGCAGGCAAGCCGATCGGCTGGCCTTCCTGCCCTCGCGGGATCCCGACGGGCCGGGCCGATCGCGGCCCAGAGCACCGGGAGCGGGCCCGGCGGCCCGCTGCTGACCCCGACGACCTTGTTCCACAGGTTCGGCACGGCCGCCTGACGCAGCCCTGATTCCCGCGTCACGGAAGGCCCTTCCCATGTTCGGCATCCCCGTTCTCGGCGTCGCGCACGACGTCCTGCTCACTCTCGCCGACGCCCTCGCGCCGCTGCTCGGCACCGGCTCGGTGGCCGGCGCCGTGGTCGTGTTCACCGCGTGCGTGCGACTCGCCCTGCTGCCCCTGGGCTACGCCCAGGCCCGCGCCGAGGTGGCCCGCGCCCGGCTCGCCCCGCAGGTCCGCCGGCTCCGCGACCGGCACGCGCGTGACCCGCAGCGCCTGGCCCGCGAACTCAGCGCGCTGCACCGGGAGTCCGGCACCTCGATGTTCGCCGGCATGCTCCCGGCCCTGGCCGGTCTGCCATTCCTGTTCCTGACGTACCGTCTGTTCAGCGGCGACCCGGCGCTGTTGGGCCACACCCTGGCCGGCGCACCGCTCGGCCTGCATCCGGTGACCGGGCTCGGCGGGCCGCACACGCTTGTGCTGGTGGGCCTGTTGGTGCTGCTCGCGGGCGTGGCCTACGCGCAATACCGCGCCGCCCGCGCGGTCCCGGACGCGCCCGCGCTGATCCGCTGGATGCCCTTCGGCACCGTGCTCACCGCGGCCCTGGTACCGCTCGCGGCCGGCCTGTACCTGCTCACGAGCACCGCGTGGACCACCGTCGAACGCCCACTGCTGCGCCGGGTCGCCACCCGGCGCGCGGATCGCGTCGTACCCGGGCACTAGCGTTTCGCGCAGTGACGACGTGAATCTGATCCGCGATCGGAAAAGAGCACCCCATGGCTACGAACAAGTTCGGCGCGACCTGTGCCACGTGCACGACCTATGTCAAGGCAGGCGACGGCCTGTTGGTCCGCAAGGACGGCAAATGGGTGACGTACTGCGCGACCTGCGGTGAGCCCAAGCCGGCCGCGCCACCGAGAGGCAACCACGACGGCTGGCATCGCGGTCCGATGGCGGCGTTCGACGTGGAGACCTCCGGCGTCGACCCGCACACGGACTTCGTGGTCACCGCCGCCCTGGTCGACGCGACCGGCACCCGACGGTCCTGGCTGCTCGACCCGGGCGAGCGGGAGATTCCCGCCGAGGCGACCGCGATCCACGGGATCGACACCGAGCGGGCCCGGGCCCAGGGGCGCGCGCCCGCGCTCTGCCTGGCCGAGATCGGTGCGGCGATGACCGCGTACCTGGAGGCCGGCACGCCGATCGCGATCTACAACGCGCCGTTCGACCTGACCATCCTGCAAACCGAGCTGCGTCGACACAACCTGCCGCAACTCCCGTACACCGCACCGATCATCGATCCGCTGGTGATCGACAAGCAGTTGGACCGGTACCGCAAGGGCAAGCGCACGCTGGCCGCGACCAGCGCGTTCTACGAGGTGGTGCTGACCGACGCGCACACCGCCGACGGCGACGCGCTCGCGTGCCTGCTGCTCGCCCGGGATCTGGGCGCGCGCTTCCCGGAGTTGGCCGCCGACTCGTTGCGCACGCTGCACCAGAAGCAGGTCCGCTGGTACGCCGAGCAGGCGGCCTCGCTGCAGCAGTACTTCGACCGCCGCAACCCGGACGGCGGCGAGGTGGTCGACCCGAACTGGCCGGTGATTCCGCATGGTTCGGACGGTGCGGGGTCGCCCGGCGGGCCGGATGCCGGCCCCGGCGGGTCGAGTGCGTGGCACCCGGACGCCGATCGGGAGCGGTCGGGGTCGAGCGCGTGGCGGCCGGGGGAGGGCGCGTAGGCGATTTCGGTGGGGGTTTCGGTGGGCCCGGCCGGCGGTCGCCGCTTCGCCGGCCCGGGCGTTGGCCGTCCGTCGCTTCGGTGGGCCAAGCATGTCGTCCGCCGCGTCAACGGCTCGTGGCGAGGGTGCCCAGGCGGCCGTCGATCAGCTCCATCGTGTGGTCCGCGTGCGGGAGATGGCTGTGGTCGTGGGTGACCAGGACGGTGGCCGTGCCGCTCGCACGGGTCAGTTCGGCGAGCAGCGCGACGATCGCGGCGCCGCGATCGTGATCGAGCGCTCCGGTGGGCTCGTCCACCAGAAGCACGCTCGGCTCGTTCATCAAGGCCCTTGCGATGTTGACGCGTTGCCGCTGGCCGCCGGACAGGCGTTGCGGGCGATGCCCCGCGCGGTCCGCGAGGCCGACCCGGTCGAGCAGTTCCAGCGCCCGCGCGCGGGCCCGACGGGGGCTGCGTCCGGCCAGATGCGCCATCACCTGGAGCTGCTCGACGCAGGTCAACGACGCGAGCAGGTTGGGCTGTTGGAACACGATGCCGATGGTGGTCCGGCGCAGTCTGGCACGTTCGGCGGCGGACAGCGCCGCGACGTCCCGGCCGGCGATCGAGACCCGACCGCGGTCCGGCGCGGTCAGTGTCGCGGCGACGGCGAGCAGACTGGACTTGCCGGACCCGGACGGGCCGACCACCGCGGTCAGCGTGCCGGACGGCACGAGCAGGCCGACCCGGTCCAGGGCGGTGAGTCGGGTGTCGCCGTCGGGATAGGTGAGGGTGACGTCGGCGAGTTCGAGACCGGGCGACGGGTGCGACGGGTGCATCGGGTGCCTTTCGGGGTCGCCGGGGGTGGCGCGCGGCGCGGACCGGCCGCCGCCGGCTCGGGTCGGGCCGACGGTCATCGGGTGCCGCTCAGCGCGGTGTGCGGGTCGATCGAGGTCACCCGGCGCACGGCCAGCCCGGCGCCGACCATGCCGAGCAGGATCAGCACCGCCGCCGGGAACGCCGTGGTCGACGGGTCCACCACGAACGGCACCCCCGCCGGCGTCACCGCGCCGAACAGCGCGGCGATTCCGGTGCCCACGGCGGTCCCCACCAGCAACACCAGGAACGCCTGGCCGAGCGCGTCCCCGAGGAGATAACCGGTGGGCGCGCCGAGCGCCTTGAGCACCGCGATGTCGCCGGCCCGCTGAATCGTCCACACCGTGAAGAACGCGCCCACCACCAGCGCCGAGATCGCGAACAGGAAGCCGCGCATCAGGCGCAGCGACCCGTTCTCGGCGGTGTACGACCCGATCGCGCTCCGAGCGGCGCCGATCGTGGTGCTGCGGGTGCCGATCGTCCGGTCGCCCGCACCGGTGTGCGCGCCGGCCAGGTCGAGCGCGATCACCGTCGCGTGTGGTCCGCCGCGCGCCGGCGCCGGGCGCAACGGTTGCCAGTCGGCCAGCGTGGTCCAGGCGACCGGGGTGTGACTGTACGAGGACCCCGACACCACCGCCGCCACGGTCAGCGACGTACCGGACCCGACGCTCAGCCGGGCGCCGACCGCGACCCGCAGGTCCTCGGCCAGCGCCCGGGACAACACCACGGTGCCCGGGGCAAGCGCCCGGGGCGCGAGCGGCCCGCCGGGCTCGACTCCGAACGCGGCGGCGGCGACCGTGCGCTCGCCGGCGCCGAGCCGGGTGGTCGCGATGCCCAGCGGCGCGGCCGAGCGCACCCCCGGTTGCTCGGCCCAGCGCCGCCACTGGCTCTCGTCCACGGCCGAGTCCGCGAACGAGACCCCCTGCCCGGACGCGGGCGCGGCGAACGCGAGCCGATCGGCGGGCAGCGCGTCGATCGCCGAGGTGTTGGCCCGCCCGAGCCCGACGGTCAGACCGGACACCAGGCCGACCAGCGCGGTGAGCAGCGCCACGGTGACGATCATCAGGGCGAACCGCCCTCGGGCGAACACGAGGTCCCGCACTGCGACGAACACGGCTGGTCGAGGCCTCCTGGCTGGATGTGCGGCACGCGTGACCCGCGGCGCCGCGTCCCCGGGCCGGTGAGAGCGGCCGGTCCGGCGTCCGAGGACAACCCGACTCTGCTCCTCGACCACCAGCGGCATCATCGATCGACCTGGCCGTTCCCGACTCAACCTTTCGATCGATGCCGCCCGAATCCACCCGCTCTACCCTTGAACCGACATGTGCCCCACCCCCGCCCCCACACCGCCCGGCCCGACTCGGGTCCCCCGCGCGCTCCGTGCCTGCATGCACGGGCTCGTGGCGCTGCTCCTGGCCCTCGCCGCGCTGCGCGCGCTGATCGGTACCGACATACCGGCCACGCGGGCCGCGCTGATCGTGGCCGCGGTGGCGGTCACCGTCGGGGTGTACGTGGTCGGCAACCTGCTGCCCTCGGTGGAGTCCTCGGTGCGGGCCTCGGCGCTGTGGCTGGGGTGTCTGACCCTGGCCTGGGGCGGGTTGTACGCGCTCACGGCGGAGGGGATCTGGTTCGCGTTCCCGTTGTTCTTCCTGGTCCCGCATCTGCTGCCGGTGCGCGTCGCGCTGCCGGTGGTGGCCGGGCTCACGGTGGTCGCGATCGCGGGCTACGCGGCGCATCGCGGCGCGGTGACGACCGGCATGCTGCTCGGTCCGGTGCTGGGCGCGGCGGTGGCGGTGGCGACCGTACTGGGCTACCAGGCGCTGCACCGGGAGAGCGAGGAGCGACGCCGACTGGTGGAGGACGTGGTCGCGGCACGCGCGTCGCTGGCCGCGGCCGAGCGGCACGCGGGGGTGCTCGCCGAGCGCGAGCGGTTGGCCCGGGAGATCCACGACAGCCTCGCGCAGGGCTTCAGCAGCATCCAACTGCTCTTGCGCGCGGCGGAGCGGGCGCTGCCGAGCGATGCCCTCGACGCGGAGCGGCACGTACGGCTGGCCAGGGTCACCGCGACCGACAGCCTGGCCCAGGCGCGCCGGTTCGTCCGGGCGCTGGCGCCGCCGGAGCTGGACGGGTCCTCGCTGCCGGCGGCGTTGGAGCGGTTGTGCGCGCGGACCGCCGCCGAGGGGCAGTTGGACGTGCGCTTCCACAACACCGGTGACGCGGTCGGGTTGCCGACCGCCGTCGAGGTGGCGCTGTTGCGGATCGCCCAGTCGGCGCTGGGCAACACGGTGCGGCACGCGTCTGCGTCCCGGGCCGAGGTGACGCTCAGCCACATGGACGCTTCGGTGACGCTGGACGTGGTCGACGACGGGCGCGGTTTCGATCCGGCCGCGCGGGTCGGGCGGGGCGGCGCGGACTCGGCCGCCGCCGGCGGGTCCGCCGGGACCGGGTTCGGGCTGGCCGCGATGCGGACGCGGGCCGCCGAACTCGGTGGTGTGCTGACGGTGGAGTCCGGGCCGGCGCAGGGTGCGGCGATCGCGGTGACGTTCCCGGTGCCGGCACCGGGTGGGTCGGCGCGATGATCCGGTTGTTGCTGGCCGACGACCATCCGATCGTGCGCGCCGGGCTGCGCGCGGTGCTGGCGGCGGAGCCGGACTTCGCGGTGGTGGGCGAGGCGGACACCGCCGAACGCGCGGTCGAACTGGCCCGCGTGCTCGCGCCGGACGTGGTGCTGATGGATCTGCGGTTCGCCCCGGGCGGGATGCACGGAAACGCGGCCACGGCGGCGATCACGGCGCTGCCCGACGCGCCGCACGTGCTGGTGCTCACCACGTACGACACCGACGCGGACATCCTGGCGGCGGTCGAGTCGGGTGCGCTGGGCTATCTGCTCAAGGACGCCCCGCCCGAGGAACTGGCCGCCGCGGTGCGTACCGCCGCGGCGGGCGAATCCGCGCTCGCGCCGCGGATCGCGGGCCGGCTGTTGAGTCGGCTCCGCGATCCGCTCCCGACGCTGACCGGTCGCGAGATCGAGGTGCTTGCGCTGGTCGCGGACGGCCTGTCCAACCTCGCGATCAGCAAGGCGCTGTTCCTGAGCCAGGCCACCGTCAAATCACACCTGGTGCACATCTACGCAAAGCTCGACGTCGACTCCCGCACCGCGGCGGTGGCGGCGGCGATACAACGCGGGGTGCTCGGTCGGCGCTGAGCGTGAGGCGGTGCGGTGCGCGCGGGTGGGCTTGGTGTGGGGTGGGCCGGGGTGCGGGGGGTTGGTGCTCGGCGTCGGCTCGCGCGTCGCGGGGGTTGCGGCGGTACGACGTGGGGTCGGGCCGGCGCTGAGCGCGGTCGGATGGTGCGCGGGTGGGAACGGGTGTGTGGGGTGGCGGGGCGCTGGGGGTTCGCGGCGGGGCGGTGCGGTGCTCGGCGTCGACTCGCGCGCGGCGGTGGTGCGCCGTGGGGTGTCGGGGCGGCGGTGAGTGGCCGTGGGTGGAACCGGAGGCGTGGAGCGGCGGGTTCGGGGCGGGGTGGGGCGGTTTTCGGTGGGGCGGTCGTAGGGTCTCGGCATGACCGTGTTGCACGTGAAGGGTCGCGTTCTGGTCGGCCCGGACGAAGTTCGTGACGAGATGTGGGTGGTGGGCGGGCGGATCACGTTCGACCGGCCGACGTCGCTTGCCGTCGACGCGACCCTGGAGGGCTGGGTACTGCCCGGCCTGGTCGACGCGCACTGCCACGTCGGGATCGACGAGCACGGCGCCGTCGACGCCGCCACCTCCGAACGCCAGGCGCGCACCGACCGGGACGCGGGCGCGCTGCTGCTGCGCGACGCCGGCTCGGCCGCCGACACGCGCTGGATCGACGGCCGCGAGGACCTGCCCCGACTGATCCGCGCGGGCCGCCACCTGGCCCGGCCCAAGCGCTACATCCGCAACTACGCGCACGAGATCGAGCCCGGCGACCTGACCGCGTTCGTCATCCAGGAGGCTCGGCGCGGCGACGGCTGGGTCAAGCTGGTCGGCGACTGGATCGACCGGGACACCGGCGACCTGGCCCCGCTGTGGCCACTGGACGCGCTCAAGGAGGCGATCGCCGCCGCGCACGCCGAGGGCGCCCGGGTCACCGCGCACTGCTTCGCCGAGAACTCGCTCCCGGACCTGGTCGAGGCGGGCATCGACTGCGTCGAGCACGCCACCGGCCTGACCGAGGAACTGATCCCGATGTTCGCCGAGCGCGGCGTGGCGATCGTGCCGACGCTGGTCAACATCGGCACCTTCCCGGGCATCGCGGATCAGGCGGCCGGCAAGTTCCCGACCTACGCCGCGCACATGCGGGCGCTGCACGCGAACCGCTATGCCACGGTCCGGGCGGCACACGACGCGGGCATCCCGATCTTCGTCGGCACCGACGCGGGCGGCTCGCTACCGCACGGCCTGGTCGCCGACGAGGTGGCCGAGCTGGTCGAGGCCGGCATCCCCGCCGTCGACGCGCTCTCGGCCGCGTGCTGGTCCGCACGCAAGTGGCTGGGCCGGGACGCGATCACCGAGGGCGCCTCCGCCGACGTGGTCGTCTACGCGGCCGACCCGCGCGCCGACATCGCCACCCTGGCCGACCCCCGAGCGGTGGTGCTGCGCGGCGCGCTGATGCCCCGCTGACCGGCCGGTCGCCGCCGAGTCGGGTCGAGGTCTCCAGGGATCGGCGTCCGAAGCACCGGAAGACGCCCGGTGTCGGCCGCCTCGGCGACATCCGAGAAGGAGAGGTTCACCCCCCGAGGGCGGGCCGGTCGGGGCGAGGTCCGCGAACGCCGCGCGTCGGGCGTCGAAGTCGTTACTCCAGGATGTACGACCCGGCGTCCAAGACCACGCCACGTTCGCTGTGGCGACGGCGTCGAGGCGGCGTACGCGTTCCATCGGGAGCACGGCCGTCCTCGCCGCGACCGGTACGGCCCGACGCTCACCCGCGAACGCCGGTGGGCGTGGCTCGACCGCCCGGCGTGGCCTGTTCCGGTCGCTGCCGGAGCGGGTCGCGGGCCACCGCCCCGGGGCTCTTCGGCGCGATGACGGCGGTTCGGTCGTTCGCGGCAACCGTGCCGCCGGTGCTGGGCAGTGGTACGACGGTGGCCGCATTCCGGGTCTTCACCGCCGTACGACCCGGACAGGGCCTAGCTGCGGTGGGCCGTGTCCGGGTGGGTGCGGTATTCGGTGGGGTCGCCGCGGAAGGTGACGGTGCCTCGGCTGAGGGCGTAGACGACCTCGGCACGTTCCAGCGCCTCGCCGGTGTGTTGTTCGACCAGGATCACCGTGCGGTCGGCGGTGGCCAGGGTGGTCACGACCTCGTAGAGGCGGGCGGCGATCCGGGGGGCCAGGCCCTGGCTGAGTTCGTCCAGGAGGAGCAGTCGGGCCGGCGTGAGCAGGGCTCGGCTCACCGCGAGCATCTGCTGTTCGCCGCCGGAGAGCGTGCCGGCCCGCTGGGACATGCGCTCGGCGAGGATCGGGAACGCGGTCAGCGCGGGCTCGACGTCGGCGCCGTCGGCGAACAGCCTCAGGTTGTCGGCCACGGTCAGGCCCGCGAACACGCCGCCGCGTTCGGGGATCAGGGTCAGGCCCTCGCGGGTGCGTCGGTCGGCGGGCCACGCGGTGATGTCCGTACCGTTCCACACCACCCGACCGGCGCTCGGGCGGACCAGGCCGGCCAGCGTGTTCAGCAGCGTGCTGCGGCCGGAGCCGTTGCGGCCGACCAGGGCCGTCACGGCGCCCGAGGGGAAGTCCAGGTCGACGCCGTGCAGCGCCTCGATCGGGCCGTACCGGACGCGAAGTCCGGTGACCGACAGGGCGATCGCCATCAGAGGTACACCTCCCGGGCGTGTTCGTCGCGGCGGATCTCGGCCGGCGTGCCCGAGGCCACGATCCGACCCGCCGCCATCACATGCACGGTGTCGGCCACACCGAAGACCAGGTCCATGTCGTGTTCGACCAGCAGGATCGCCAGGCCGTCGGCGGCCAGCGCGCGAAGTTCGTGGCGCAGCCGGTCGGTCTGCGCGTCGTCCAGCCCGCTGGCCGGCTCGTCCAGGAGCAGCACCGAGGGCGAGGACGCGAGCGCGCGGGCCAGTTCGACCATGCGCAGGATCCCGACCGGGAGTTCGCCCGCCGGGGTGTGCGCGTGCTCGGTCAGCGCGAGCCGGCGCAGCGCGCTCTCGACGGCGCTCCCGGTACGCCCCCGGGCCGGGTCGGGCAGGCCGAACAGGCGGGTCAGGGCGGAGGCGCCGGACCGGTTCTCCGCCGCCACCCGCAGGTTGTCCAGCACCGTCAGGCTCGGGAACACCGACACCACCTGGAAGGTACGGGCCACCCCGAGCCGGGCCCGGCGATGCGCCGGCAGCCGGGTGACGTCGCGCCCGCCCACATACACCCGCCCGGCATCGACCCGGCCGCCGGCGAGGCAGTCGAACAGGGTGCTCTTGCCGGCCCCGTTGGGCCCGATCACCGCCGTCACCACACCCGCCGGCACCCGCAGATCCACCCCGTCCACAGCCCGCAGCCCACCGAATCGGCGCACCACCCCCTCGGCCCGCAACGCGTCCATCGGCTCCCCGCCCTCCGCGTCCGCGGTCGTCGGCGACTCCCGGCGCGCGTTCACGGGCGCACCCGCGCGCGCAGGGTCCGGCCCAGCGGGGTGAGGCGGACCGGGGAAGGTGTCACGGGAGCGGGTGGGCGGCCCGCCACCAGGCGCAGGAGGGTGGCCGAGACGCCGCCGGGCATCCGGGACAGCAGCACGGCCAGCGCGCCGATCACGATCGTGGACATACCCGCCGTGGTGGCCGCGTCCAGGGCGACCACCAGGCCCGCGGCCAGAACCGCGCCCGCCGCGCTGTCCACGCCGAAGACCACCACCGCGGCGAACCAGACCAGGCCCAGGACCGGGTCGAAGGCCGCCGCGTCGAAGGCCCGGCCGCCCATGCCGAGCAGAGCGCCGCCGAGTGCCGCGACGCCGGCGCCGACGGCGAAGACGAAGACCTTCGCGGAGGAGACGTCCACCCCGGACGCCGCCGCGCCGTCCTCGTGGTCGCGGACGGCGACCAGCATCCGCCCGAGCCGGCTCACATGCAGCCGGCGGATCACCAGCAGGACCAGCCCGAGACAGGCCAATTCCAGTGCGTAGAAAGCACGTTCGCCCTCGAACGGCCACGGGTGGTCGAGCGCGGTGCCGGTGGTGAAGCGCGGCTGCGCGAAGACGAACCGGCTGACCACCGCGGCCACCGCGAACGTGGTCAGCGCGAGCGTCAACCCGCGCCGTCGAATCGCCGGCCACCCGGTCACCAGGCCGACCGGCACCACCAGCAGCGCGGCCAGGAACAGCGCGACCAGGCCCGGGACCTCCCGGCCCATCAGTTGTCCGGCGAAGAGCGCGCCCAGACCCGCGAAGCCGGCCTGGCCGAGCGAGATCTGGCCCGCGTACCCGGTGAGCATCACCAGGGACACGAATACGATCGCCATCGCCGGCACCTGCTGGGCGATCCGCAGATGTTCCGCGCCCAGCGCGAGCGGCGCCGCCGCGACCGCGACGAACGGCACCCACCAGCCCGCCGGCGCGCTCTCCCCGTGCCCGGTCCCTATCCGGGTAGCGGCCGCCCGCACGGTGTCCGGGCCGCCCACCTCGACCATCCGGGGCAGCACCAGGAGCGCGACCAGCATGACCACCACGAACAGGTTCGCCTGGAGCGCCTGGACCAGACCCCACGAGTCCAGTTCCAGCCGGGACAGTTCGCTCTGCCCCACCCCGATCGCCAACGCCGCCAGGATCGCCACCGGCAGACTGGCCAGCCGGGCCACCACCGCGACGCCGATCGTCTCCAGCACGAGCAGGGTCAGTCCGTACGGATCCAGCCGCAGGTGCGGCGCCAACAGCACGCCGGTCAAGCCCGCCAGCATCGAACCGAAGGCCCAGCCGGCCGCGGCCACCCGGTCGGCCGGCACGCCCGCCAATTCGGCCAGCGAGCGCCGATCCACCACCGCGCGCAGCCGGACCCCGAACCGGGTGTACCGGGTGACGCCGGCGACCAGCGCGGCGACGGCGATCACCACGCCCAGTTCGACCAGCGTGCCGGTGGGCACGGAGGTGTCACCGGGCAGCGCGACCGAGCCGCTCGGCACGATCGACGGCGGGTCCAGGCGGGCCTGGGTGCCCCAGGTCAGCGTCGCGACGCCGACCAGGAGGACGAACACGCCCAGCGAGGCGACCAGCATCCGGGCCGGACCGGCTCCCTCGCGGTGCAGCCCGCGAAAAACGAAACGCTCCAGCACCAGGCCGAGCGCGGGCGCCACCACGCCCACGTCGAGCAGCACCGCGGCCCACAGCGGCCAGCCCCACACCCGGACCTGCTGCCAGACCAGGTAGGCCACGATCATCGCGAGCGCGCCGAAGGACAGGTTGAACACGCCGGTCGCCCGGTACGAGGTGATCATGCCGACCGCCGCGAGCGCGGCGATCGCGCCCACGCCCAGTCCGGCCAGCGCCAGTTCCAGTGTGAGCACGACGCTCAGCCGCCGGTCGGGGGCACGTGCGGCCCGTCCGGACCCGCGTCACCGACGGCCGGGGCACCGCCCGCACCCGCGCCCCGGCCGGCCTCGGAGCCGGCGGACCCGCCCGACCCGGGCCCCGGGTCGCACAACCGGCACGGCCGCAGGTCCTTGTCCCGCGCCGTCGTCTCGTCCACGCGACGCACGCCGTCCTTGCCCCGTACCAGCGAACATCCGGGCCGGTGGTAGCGCGCCCCGCCGGGCACCGCGACCCACCGCCCCTCGACGGGTGCCTCCGCCGCCGTATCGGCCGGCACCGGTTCGACCAGAAGGCTGTACAACTGCCCCACCATCAAACGCAGTTCCGCGTCGACGTCGCCGGACTCGCCCGCCGTGCCGCGCCGGGTGCCCACCACGAGCACCGCGCCGGCGACGATCAGGGCCGCGCCCGGGATGGTGGCCGAAGCCAGATAGGGCAATTGGCGCGCTTCATACCGTTCGCCCGAAACGCCGTACCACCCCAGCGCGCACAACAGCGCGCCGCACAGTCCGACCAGCCAACCGCCGTGCGTGCGCGACAACCGACGCAAACCGGCCAGGGTCGTCGCGGCGTCGGTCGTACGCTGTCGTTCGATAGGGGAGTTCGCCTTTCCCGTGGAACCTGCCGAGTCCGTCGAACCTGCCATAGGGTCCACCCGTCGAGTCCGCCCGATCGCGCATCCGTGCCTCAGCGTAGTTCTCCGGGATCTGGTCATACGGGCCGGAACACGATTGGATACCGAGTCGCACGTGGCAACATGACTTGCCGGTAACCCAGGTACTACCTGGCTACATCAACAGCAACAGGACGCCGGGCGACCGGCGGAACGGGTGGTGAACGCACGTGAGCGTGGACATGATCAACGAGCGGGCGAAGACGGGCACCGGCGTCGGTCGTCGCAAGGGGGCGCGCCGCGCATGGCTGGCCCTGCCGGTGGCGGCGGTGCTGGTGCTGTCCGGATGTGGCGGCGACGACGACAAGGACGACGAGTCGAAGTCGACGCCGTCGGCCTCCGCGCCGGCCGCCCAGCAGACGACGCCGGCCGCGACCACCCCGAGCACGGGCGCGTCCGCGCCCGGCGGCGCCACCAGCGCTCCGCCGGCCGCCGGTGGCACCACGCTGACCGGCGAGGAGAAGAAGGTCGCCGACAACTGGGACAAGTTGTTCGACAACACCGCGCCGCTCGCCGACCGCAAGGCGGTCCTGGAGAACGCGGACAAGATGGGCACGCTCGTGGAGACGCTCGCGAACGACCCGATGGCCAAGTCGGTCACGTCCAAGACCACCGCGGTGAAGATCAGCGGTGACAAGGCGGCCGTGACGTTCGACATCCTGCTCGCCGGCACCCCGGCGCTGCCCGGCCAGAACGGCCAGGCGGTCAAGCAGGACGGCACCTGGAAGGTCAGCCTGAGCACCGTCTGCACGCTGGTCGGCGCGCTCAAGCCGGGCACCGTCGTCGAGGGTTGCCCGAAGGCCTGATCCACACCCCGAACGGGCGGACGTCCGCCGCACCCGGGCCACCGAGGAGCACCCATGCATCGTCGTTTCCACCGACGGGGCGTACCGTGCGCCTCGGTGGCCCTGTTGCTGGCCGGGTTGTTGTGCGTACTGACCGGGTGCGGCTCCCGGTTGCCCGAGCGCGACTTCCAGGACCGTACGCCCGCCCCGGCGGGCACAGGCGCGCCCGCGGCGAACGCCAACACCGCGTCCGACGTGGGCGTGACCCCCACCGAGATCACCGTCGGCATGATCGACACCGTCCAGGGCGTCCTGGGCAACGAGACCTTCTCCGGGCCGATGTACGGCGCGCAGGCCTGGTTCCGGGCGCTGAACGACCGCGGTGGCGTCAACGGGCGCAGGGTCAAGGTGGCCGCGTGCGACGACAACGGGTACGGCGTGGCCAACCAGCGCTGCGCCCGCAAACTCGTCGAGGACGACAAGGTGTTCGCCTTCGCGGGCAACAGCATCTACAGCTACACCGCCGCCGGGTACGTCAGCGACAAGGGCGTCCCGGACGTCGGCGGTCAGCCGATCGGGACCGCGTACGAGACCTACCCGCACCTGTACTCGATCTACGGCTCGCGGGCCCCGCGCGCGGGCAAGGTGGGCTGGAACGGCGAGTTGTACGCGAGCACCGAGGTGTACCGCTACTTCAAGGAGAAGCTCGGCGCGCGCACCGCCGCCGTGGTGTCGTACAACCAGGCCGACTCCGCGCGTTACGCGCAGACCGTCGCCGACGGCCTGCGCGCCGAGGGCTACACCGTGCTGGACAAGCAGGTCGACTTCGCGCTGCCGAACTTCGCCGCCGCCGTGGTGGACATGCGCAGCAAGGGCGTCGACATCGTCTTCGACGCCGTGGACACGCGCGGCAACGCGGAACTGTGCAAGGCGATGGACGGCGCCGGCCTGCGGGTCACCGCCAAGGTGACCAACGTGCAGAACTGGAACGCGCGCGTCGGCGAGGACTTCAAGGCGTCCCCGACCTGCCGCGACAGCATCTACGCGACGAGCAACAGCCGCGGCTACACGGACACCGCGCAGCCCGCGGTGGCCGAGTTCCGGGCCGCGATGAAGAAGTACTTCCCCGACCGCGAGGACAAGCTCTCCCAGTGGGAACTGGAGGGCTGGGCCTCGGCGATGTGGCTCACCGACGCGATCGCCTCGTGCGGCGCGAACGTCACCCGGGCCTGTGTGGAGGCCTTCGTCAACCGTCCCGAGGGCTACGACGCGCACGGGCTGCTGATCCCGGTCGACTTCAAGGCCGAACCGGTCGACCGCGTCGCCGCGCCCACCCGGACCTGCTTCGACGTGGCCCGCTGGCAGGACGCCGCGCCGGGCGGCTGGGTCGGCCAGGTGCCGGACATGACCAAGAACTGCTTCGACGTGCCGTCGCTGCCGTACAAGCCGTGACCGGTCGGCCGTAGGCCGCGCCGGCACGGGTGGATACCCGGGGACGTATTTGGTGCCATGCCATGTCGTGCCCTGCCGGGCGCCGCGACGGGGCAAACGTCGCGGGGCGCGGCACTAGCGCCAGTCGGCGCGGTACCAGGGCTGCGGTGGGGCCGGCGAAGCCCATGGCGCCGGCGGCGGAATCGCGGGTGCCGGGCGGGCCGCCCGCGGCACCGGGTACGGCAGCGGCACCATGCCGAACGGGCGGCGGTGGTTGGGATCGGGGTTGGGGGCGATCAGGGCCGAACCTCGCACAGGAGAGCCTCTCCGCTACGACGGCCCCGAGATCCCACGCCCCGACGCCGCGCCCGCCGAGACTCGTCGGCGGACACGGCGTACAACGAGCGGGTCGAGGCCGGGTGTCGCGAGGTCACTCCCATGGCCCCGCGTACCCGGCCCCGATCGAGCCTCTTCGGCTACGAGTCCAGTGCGCTCGGGAGGCGCTTCGGGCAGCCGGAGGTGTAGGAGGCGTTGTACTCGAAGTGCCACGCCTCGTTGTCGTACATCCGGCACCAGCCGTACTTGCTGCCCTTGGCCTGGAGCCAGGCCTGGGCGTTGGCCGGGTAGATGTCCACCGCGACGCCCTGGACGTGCATCGACTTCTCCGGCGGCAGCACCCAGCGCAGCGCCTCCTGGCGCGAGCCGACCTCGGCGATCTTGTCGTCGAGCAGCCGCTGCTGATGCGCCCAGCCGCGCTTGCCGGAGTTGAGGTTCAGTTTGATGCCCTCGGCCGCCATCGCGGCGTCGATCCTCTTCCACGCGGCGTAGGCGGCCGGCTTGAGCGCGCTCGGATCCTTGGGCGCGTCCACGTCGTTGGCCGGCGCCTTCGCGGTCGAGGACGCCGACGAGGACGAACTCGGCGGCTTGCTCGACGACGGCGGTCGGGACGAGGACGGGGCGCCGGTGGGCGGCGCGGTCGTGGCTGCCGCCGGTGGCGTGGACGCAGCGGTGGTGGCGCCGGGCGTCAGATCCGCGCCCACCGAACCAGCCCGGTCCTTCTTGTCGTTGTCGTCTCCACTCCCGAGGAACAGCACTGCTCCGGCCCCGGCTCCGGCGAGCACCAGCGCGCCCGCGAGAGACCAGACGACCAGCTTGCGTCGGCCGCGCCGCGGCGGCTCGGGCTCGTCCGTGCGCGCGGGCCTCGCCGGCGCGGCCGGGGCCTCCGGCGTGGACGTGGGCACGGACTGCTGATCACGCTGGTACCAGTCGGCCGGGACCGGCGTGGTCGCCGCGTCGAACGCGCCGGGTGGGCCCGGTGGGCCCGATGCGCCGGAAGTGCCGGATGTGCCTGCCGGGCCCATGGTGTGCTGTTGCCACGAGGTGTCCAGGAAGTGCGCTCCGTCGGGTGTACCCCCTTCGTCGGGCTGTGCACCGCTGCCCGCTGCGTGTCTCACCGGTGAAGCCTCCTCGTAGTGAGCCTGGATCCTCTCGTGGATCACGTCCGGTATTCGACTCACGGTTGTCGATGCCGGTGTGGGATACGCCACTGCAACCGATCGACCGCCCCACTCGTACCCCGGGGACCCCGGCGGTCGGAGTGACCCGCGTAACCTGGGAAACTTGCCGGAACCAGGAAAAGGGGGTCGAAGGTGAGCACGCACCACCGCACCGGCGGACTCGTTGACGGTTTCGGCCGCGTGGCGACCGACCTGCGGGTGTCGCTGACCGACCGCTGCAATCTGCGCTGCACGTACTGCATGCCCGAGGAGGGCCTGGACTGGCTGGCCAAGCCCGAACTGTTGACCGGTGCGGAGATCTCCCGCCTGGTCCGGATCGCGGTGACCGTGCTCGGTGTGCGCGAGGTGCGGTTCACCGGAGGCGAGCCGCTGCTGCGCCGCGAACTGGTCGAGATCGTGCGGGACGCCGCGGCCCTGGAGCCGCGCCCCACCCTCTCCGTCACCACGAACGGGATCGGTCTGGCCCGATTGGCGGGCACGCTGAAGGAGGTCGGGCTGGATCGGGTCAACGTCTCGCTGGACACCCTCGACCCGGTCCGGTTCAAGGCGATGACCCGGCGCGACCGGCACGCCGACGTGCTCGCGGGACTCGCCGCGGCGGTCGACGCCGGCCTGGGGCCGGTCAAGGTGAACACCGTGCTGATGCGCGGGGTGAACGACGACGAGGCCGCCGCGCTGCTGGCGTGGTGCCTCGAACGCGGCTACGAACTGCGTTTCATCGAGCAGATGCCGCTGGACGCGCAGCATGGCTGGAAGCGCGCCGAGATGATCACCGCGGGCGAGATCCTGACCTCGCTGCGCGGCGCGTTCCGTCTCGACCCCGAGGACGCCCGGGGCAGCAATCCGGCCGAGCGCTGGCTCGTGGACGGCGGTCCGGGCACGGTCGGCGTGATCGGTTCGGTCACCCGCCCGTTCTGCGGCGCGTGCGACCGGACCCGGCTGACCGCCGACGGGCAGATCCGGAACTGCCTGTTCGCCCGCGAGGAGTCCGACCTGCGGGCCGCCCTGCGCGGCGGCGCGGACGACGCGGAGATCGCGGACCGCTGGCGGGCCGCGATGTGGGGCAAGAAGGCCGGTGCGGGCATCGACGACCCGGAGTTCCTCCAGCCGGACCGACCGATGTCGGCCATCGGCGGCTGATCCGCTCTCGGCGACCGGCCCCTCGTCGGCGACCGAGCGTCGTCCGCTGCCGACCCTCGTCGGCGACCGAGCGTCGTTGTCCGCGGCCGACCCGGCGTTCGTGCGGGGGAGCCGCGGGCTCGATCAACCTTCCTCGTGGGCAAGGGAGTTCGCCACGGCGCAGGCGAGCGCGGCGCGGATTGCCCGGCAGGGGTCAGGAACCCTCGGTGGCCGGACCGGCGGCGGCCTGCGGGTCGTGCCAGTCCGCGAACGCCACGGTGTCCTTGAGGAATCCGCGAATCGCCAGGAACTGCGACAGGTGCTCACGGTGCTCGTCGCACGCGAGCCACGTCTTGCGCCGTTCCGGGGTGTGCAGCTTGGGGTTGTTCCAGGCCAGGACCCACCGGGCGTCGGCACGACAGCCCTTCGCCGAACAGATCGGCCGGACGGGATCGGCGGGGGTGGGGAACATGCCCACCAGTGTCTCAGACGAGGTCGGCACACCGGACGCGATGCGTCGGACGGGAAGCTGACTTGGCGTCAGACACCAACCGGAGCGCTGCTCTCAGTAAGCAACGGGCTGGTGCGGTAACCGCGCGAGTGTCGACTTGCCTGACAGTCAAACGACCCGGACACGGGCGATGCCGGGCAGCCACGGGGGGAGCCGCCCGGCATCGCGTCGGTCGCTCCGACGGGGGATACGGAGCACGTTTCGAAGTATGGCACGTCCTGCATGCGGTTGAAGCACCAACCCGCGTAGCGCTTACCGCTAATTTTTGACGCTGTGAGAGGGGGCCCCCGCCGGGTCGCCCGCATGGCCCCGGTCGGCACCCCCGGTGTCACCGTGCGTATCCGAATTCGTGTGCGAGGAACGGTCGGTGGGCTCCGCGCCGGCGGTCGGAGCAGGTCCGGCGGGCATCGTCCACGAGTCTTCCGCGTGGGTGTGCACGGTCTGTCGTTCGGCGCTGGTGAGCACCGCGCCGGGCGGCGGCTCCAGCGCCTTGGGCGGGAGCGGCGGCACGAACTGCGCCTGCACGGGTGTGTTCGAGGTGGGCTCGCGCCCGGCGTTGGCCAACACCACCGCGATGTAGGGCAGGAACAGCGCGCCCGCGACCAATATCCACCGCCACGGCGACGGCGTGAACACCGCCGCGACGAAGCACACGGTACGGATCGACATCGAGATGACGTACCGGCGTTGGCGCCCGGCCACGTCCTCGGTCAGTCCCTTGCGCGCACCACTGATCCGGTACACCGAGCCCTTGGCGTTCTTCACGACCTCACCGTCTCCGACCACGTGTCCACACACTCGTCCGGCCCTTCACGGTACGCCCGCGAGCCGGCCACACCGAGACCGGGGCCGGGACCTTTGCCACAAACCGACCCGAGTGGCGGACGCCGGAACCGGCTCAGCCGAGCGGCTCCAGAAATTCCGGCGGCACCGCCGCGACCAGCCACACGCCGTTGTCCGAGCGGCGGAACACATGCCCGGCGGCGACCATGCGCTCGGCCCGCACCACGAATAGCACCGGCCTCCCGCGCCGCGCGCCCACCCGGCGGGCCGTCTCGGTGTCGGCGGACAGGTGCACGTCGTGCCGGTCCATCGGCCGCAGGCCCTCGACCAGGATCGCGGCCACGCTCTTGGGACTCGTGCCGTGGTAGAGCACGGCGGGCGGCACGGCCTCGACCAGACCCAGGTCCACCACGACGGTGTGCCCCTGGCTGGCCCGGATCCGGGTGCCGTCTGCGGAGAAGGCGAAGCGCCGCTTGTCGTTCTCCGCGACGACCTGCTCCAACCCCGCCCGGGACAGTGCCACCCCGTGCGCGGCACACGCCGCCAGGAGCACGTCCACGTCGACCCAGCCGGCCTCGTCCAGGGTGATCCCGAGCCGCTCCGGCTGATGCCGCAGGTGTCGGGACAGATACTTCGAAATCTTGACGATGTTCATGATGAACCCCAACGAAAGCACGGAGTCCCGCGCGGGGACAGCGGTTTTCCCCGGGGACGCCGAACGCCGGGTGGGCCCGATCGGGCCCACCCGGCGTCCCGCGGACCGCGGCCGGTACCGCGCCGGCCGGAGCTTCAGCCTGTCCGGCGCCCGAGGACGAGCGAGCCGCGGGCCGCCCGCTCCGACCCCGGGGTCATTGCGCCTGGCTCGGCGACGACATGTTGAAATCGCGGACCCGCAACGGCGGCATCGCCGCGCGGGTGAACCAGTCGCCCCACTCGCGCGGGTAGGTGCGCTCCGTACGCCCCACCTCGACCGCCCGCCCGAGCACGTCCACCGGCGACTCGTTGAAGCGGTAGTTGTTCACCGCGCCGACCACCTCGCCGCCCTCGACCAGGTACACCCCGTCCCGGGTCAGCCCGGTCAGCAGCAGCGTCTGCGGATCCACCTCGCGGATGTACCACAGGCAGGTCAGCAACAGCCCGCGCTCGGTCGAGGCGACCATGTCCGTGATGCTCGGGCCGTCGGCCGGTCCGTCCAGGATCAGGTTGTCGATCTCCGGCGCGACCGGCAGCCCGGTCAGCTCGGCGGTGTGCCGATTCGTCAGCAGCGACGTGAGCACGCCGTCGGTGACCCAGTTCGTCCGCTCCAGCGCGAGCCCGTTGTCGAACACCGACGACGCGTCGCCGGAGGCGTGCGCGATGGTGAACGGCGCGCTCTCCAGGCCCGGGTAGGTCGGGTCGCTGTACAGCGTCAGCGGCAGCTCGCTGAGCCGATCGCCGATCCGGGTGCCGCCGCCCGGCTTGCTGAAGACCGTACGGCCCTCGTGCGCGTCCCGGGCGCCGCCCTGCCAGTACATGTAGACCATCAGGTCCGCGACCGCCGTGGGCGGCAGCAGCGTCTCGTAGCGGCCCGCCGGGAGGTCGAGCGTGCGGGTCGCCCAGGACAGTCGCGTGCCCAGGTCCGCGTCCATCGCGGCGAGGTCCACGTCGCGGAAGTCGCGGGTGGGCACGCCCGCCCACGCCGACCGGCTCAGGTCGGCCGACTTCGCGTTCAACTCGACGTGCCCGGTGGGCTGGTCGTGCCGCAGTCGCAGTCCGGCCGAGGTGCCCACGTAGGTCGAGGTCAACTGATGCGACGCGAACCCGTACAGCAGCCGGTCGCTCTCCCGGGCCCGCCCGAACGCGGCGCCCAACTCGGGCGCGAAGTCCGCGAACACCCCGATCGAGGTCTGCGCGGGCGCCTGGTCGAAGCCGCCGTCCGGGCCGCCGCCGGCCCCGAGCAGCGGTCGCGCGTCCTCGGCCGGTCCGGCGTCGCGCGCCGCCGCCTCCGCGGCCCGGACCAGGCCCTCCAGCCGATCCATCGTCACGCCGCCGCGCGAGACGATCCCGGACGCGGTGCCCTCGGTCCCCGCGACGGTGGCCACCACGGTGATCCGCCGGCCGCGCGTCTCGCCGTTGGTGGTCAGCGCGTTGCCCGCCCAGCGCAGGTTGGCCGCCGAGGTCTCCTCGGCGATCACCACGCAGCCGTCCGCCTTGGACAGCGCCAGCGCGCGCTCGACCGTCTCGTTCGGCCGCGTCACCACGGTCTGCCCGCTGCTCATCGACCCGCCTCCTGAACCGTGTTGAGGACCTTCACGCCGCGGAACAGCGCCGAGGGGCAACCGTGGCTGACCGCCGCGACCTGCCCCGGCTGCGCCTTGCCGCAGTTGAAGGCGCCGCCCAGGACGTAGGTGCCGGGACCGCCGACGGCCTCCATCGAGCCCCAGAAGTCGGTCGTGGTCGCCTGGTAGGCGAAGTCCTTGACCTGGCCGACGATCCGGCCGTCCTCGATCAGGTAGGCGCGCTGGCCGGTGAACTGGAAGTTGTACCGCTGCATGTCGATCGACCACGACTTGTCGCCGACGATGTACAGGCCCCGGTGCACCCGGCCGATCAGTTCGGCGGTGGACAGGTTGTCCTCGCCCGGCTGGAGCGAGACGTTGGCCATCCGCTGCACCGGGACATGGCCGGGGGAATCCGCGAACGCGCACCCGTTGGACCGGCCCAGGCCCTGCATCAGCGCCATCCGCCGATCGAGCTGATAGCCGGTGAGCACGCCGTTGGTGACCAGGTCCCAGCTCTGCGTCGCGACGCCCTCGTCGTCGAAGCCGATGGTGGCCAGGCCGTGCGGCACGGTGCGGTCGCCGGTGACGTGCATGACCGGCGAGCCGTACTCGAGCTTGCCGAGCTGGTCGAACGTGGCGAACGAGGTGCCCGCGTAGGCGGCCTCGTAGCCCAGCGCGCGGTCCAGCTCGGTGGCGTGCCCAATCGACTCGTGGATGGTCAGCCACAGGTTGCTCGGGTCGATCACCAGGTCGTACTCGCCGGCCTCGACGCTCGGCGCCTTGAGCCGCTCGGCGAGCAGGCCCGGCAGCGACGCCAGCTCCTCGTCCCAGTCCCAGCCCTCGCCCTTGACGTACTCCCAGCCGCGGCCGACCGGCGGCGCGACGGTGCGCATCGTCTCGTACGCGCCGGAGTCGCGGTCCACCGCGATCACGGTGAGCTGGGGGTGTATCCGGATCCGCTGCTGCGTGGTGGTGGTGCCGGCCGAGTCGGCGTAGAACTTGTTCTCCTGCACCACCATGCACGTGGCGTCCACGTGGTCCACGCCGTCGGCGGCGAGCAGCTCCCGACTCCACCGCGCGAGCAGTCCGATGCGCTCGGCCTCGGGTACGTCGAACGGGTTGATCTTGTACTTCGAGATCCAGGTCTCGTCCGCGTGCACCGGCTCGTCGGCCAGCGCGACGCGCTCTCCCGCCCCGGCCGCCTCGCTCACCGAGCGGGACACCCGGGCCACCGCGACGGCCTGTTCGGCGACGTACGTCACCGCTTCCGGGGTCAGGTCGACACCCGCGGCGAAGCCCCACGCCCCGTCGTGCACGACCCGGACCGCGAAGCCCACGTCGGTGGTGTCCGCGGCCGAGTCGGTTTTCCCGTCGCGCAACCGGAAGGACGCGTCTCGTACCCGCTCGAAGCGGAAGTCCGCGTGTTCGGCGCCCAGTTCCCCGGCTCGGGACAGGGCCGCGGCGGCCAGCTCCCGAAGGGGATAGGCGAGGAACGTCGGATCGATCTCGTTGGGCACCCATTCCTCCATACGTTCGGCCTGTCGGCTCGCGTCGTTCAGTCAACCAGACACGACGTCGCCGGCATTCCGGTCTGCCGGTCGGACCGGTCCGCTGGTCGGACGGGTCTTGCGCCCGGACAACCGGAACGAAACCTGCCGCGCGCAGGCCGGCCGGATTCGGTCGGTGGAGCCGATGATTCCGCTTCCCGCCGGCTCTTGTCGGGTTCCCACAACTATCGGTCCGCGGACGCTGTCCCGGACCGGATTCCCCTTACCCCGGGGTAGCCCGATAGCGTCATCGTGACGCAAGCCGACGGCCTGCGCGCGCGCATCCACAGGACGTCCGAGGACAAAGGAGTGATCCGTTGAGCCGGTCCGTACTGGTCACGGGAGGAAACCGGGGCATCGGCCTGGCCATCGCCCGGGCCTTCGCCGCCGACGGCGACAAGGTCGCGATCACGTATCGCTCCGGCGAGCCCCCGGAGGGCCTGCTCGGAGTGCGGTGCGACATCACCGACGGCGAGCAGGTCGAGCAGGCGTTCAAGGAGATCGAGGCCACGCACGGCCCGGTCGAGGTGCTGATCGCCAACGCGGGCATCACCCGCGACACGCTGTTGCTGCGGATGAGCGAAGAGGACTTCACCAGCGTCGTCGACACCAACCTGACCGGCACGTTCCGGGTGGTCAAGCGGGCGAGCAAGGGCATGCTGCGGGCCCGCAAGGGTCGCATCGTGCTGATCTCGTCCGTGGTCGGGCTGCTCGGCTCGGCGGGCCAGGCCAACTACGCGGCCTCCAAGGCCGGTCTGGTCGGCTTCGCCCGCTCGATCGCGCGCGAGCTGGGGTCGCGCAACATCACCACGAACGTGGTGGCGCCCGGCTTCGTCGACACCGCGATGACCGAGGTGCTCGGCGAGGAGCGCAAGGCGCAGATCCTCAAGGAGATCCCGCTCGCGCGGTACGCGGACGTGGACGAGGTCGCCGGCGTGGTCAAGTTCCTGACCTCGGACGCCGCGTCGTACATCACCGGAGCCGTCATCCCTGTGGACGGCGGACTTGGAATGGGGCACTGAACTCATGGGCGACCTGCTTGCGGGCAAGCGCATTCTCGTCACCGGCGTCATCACCGACGCCTCGATCGGCTTCCACGTCGCCAAGCGGGCCCAGGAGGAGGGCGCCGAGGTCGTACTGACCGGATTCGGCCGGCTCTCGCTGGTCAACCGGATCGCGAACCGGCTGCCCAAGCCGGCCCCGGTGATCGAGCTCGACGTGCAGAACCCCGAACACCTCGCGGCGCTCGCGGACAACGTGCGCGCGCACGTGCCCTCGCTCGACGGCGTCGTGCACTCGATCGCGTTCGGACCCAAGGACGCGCTCGGGGGCAACTTCCTCAACACCGAGTGGGCCGACGTGGCCACGGCCGTGCAGGTCTCGGCGTACTCGCTGAAGTCGCTGACGATGGCCTGTCTGCCGCTGATCGAGGCGAACAAGGGCGCCGGCGGCTCGGTCGTCGGCCTCGACTTCGACGCGCAGGTGGCGTGGCCGGGCTACGACTGGATGGGTGTCGCCAAGGGCGCGCTCGAGTCGACCTCGCGCTACCTGGCCAAGTACCTGGGTGAGAAGAACATCCGGGTCAACCTGATCTCCTCGGGCCCGGTCAAGACGATGGCCGCGAACAGCATCCCCGGCTTCGAGAAGTTCGAGGGTGTCTGGAACGAGAAGGCGCCGCTGGGTTGGGACCTGCGCGACGCGGACCCGGCCGCCCGGGGCGTGTGCGCGCTGCTGTCCGACTGGTTCCCCAAGACCACCGGCGAGATCATCCACGTCGACGGCGGCCTGCACGCCATCGGCGCGTAGCCGGATCACCGCGCGGCCGCGCCGCCGGGCATCATCCTCGGCGGCGCAACCGATCCACTCCGCAGCCCGATCGCCCGACCCGACAGGGTCGCGGCGGTCGGGCTGTGTCGTAGGGGCCGCGGGATCGGGACGGGTGCGTCGCCGCCGGTGGGACCGCGGCCCTGTTCGGGAGCGGCACGGGTGGGCGGACGGAAAACCGATCAGCCGGTGGCGGCGGCGATCGTCGCGGCGATGCCGATCAGCACGGTGATCAGCAGCATGATGCCCAGGATGCCGCCGAGCTGCTTGGCGGAGGATTTGTTCGGGTCCGGCGGCGCCAGCACCGTCTGGCGGATCTCGTCGTCCGCGCCGGACGCGGCGGCCTCGGCGGCCTTGCGGGCGAGGATCTCGTTGCGCGCGTTCGACCGCGCGACTTCCTCCGCGTGGGTGCGCTCCTCGCGGGCCTTGCGAGCGGCCATGGCCCGCTCGTACCGCTCCTTGGAGGATTCGCCAGATGTAGCAGCCATGGGACCGAGTTTCGCAGACCCGCCCCGTCGGACCGACCGGCGGGGCGCGGCCGTGCCCCGGCGGGTGAACGCCCGTCGGCGCGGAGCCGGCCGGGCGGTGGGGAACTCCCCACCTCGCCCCGGGCGTTGTGCACACGTGTCGACCCTCGTCCGATGTGTCCTTCCCCCGACTGGCGTTGCCCGCGTTTGCGCAGGTCAGCGGATTGATCGCGG
The DNA here is from genome assembly GCF_055558835.1 of Embleya sp. NPDC025285. Classification (NCBI taxonomy): domain Bacteria; kingdom Bacillati; phylum Actinomycetota; class Actinomycetes; order Kitasatosporales; family Streptomycetaceae; genus Embleya; species Embleya sp. NPDC025285. The sequence continues at coordinate 28,235 of NZ_JBVHLU010000027.1, read as the reverse complement.
AAGCTTCCCCTTACACGCATCCCGATTTGCCCCGACTGGTCACCACGAGGCTCGTTCTCAGGGGTAGGGCCAGCCCTACTACGCAGGGGTGCCTGCCCCCCGATCAAGACACCTGTCCGCAGGATGTGACCCCCGGTTGCCCGCCAATACCTTTTTCCGTGTCGAGGAAACCCTCGGCCGACGGAGAACACAGGAGCGGGGACCAATGGCATCCAGGCGTAATCTCGCCGCCTCGATCGGTGGCTGGAGTGCACAGCATCGCAAGACGGCGGTATTCGGGTGGCTGCTGTTCGTGGTGCTCGCCGTCGTCATCGGCAACATGGCGGGGTCGCAGGAGATCACCAAGGTCGACCAGGGCGTGGGGGAGTCCGGGCGGGCCGCGCGGATCATCGACGAGGCGGGGATCAAGGAACCCGCCGGCGAGATGGTGCTGGTGCGCAGCGACACGCTGCCCGCCCTGGACCCGAGGTTCAGGGCCGCCGTCGACGACGTGATCAACCGCGTCAACGCCGTGCAGATCAAGGGCAACAAGGGTCCGGCGACGGAGCACATGCGCTCGCCGTACGAGGCCGAGGGGGGCCTGTCCGCGGACAAGCACTCGGCGCTCATCCAGTTCGACATGGCGGGTGAGGAGGACAAGGCCGTCGACAACATCCAGCCCGTGCTGGACGCGGTGGCCGAGGCCCGCAAGGCGCACCCCGACGTGGCGATCGAACAGTTCGGTGACGCCAGTGGCGACAAGTGGTTCGAGGACACCATCGCCAAGGACTTCACCCGGGCCGAATGGACCGCCGTTCCGCTCGCGCTCGGCATCCTGCTCGTCGCGTTCGGCGCCGTCGTCGCCGCCCTCCTGCCGGTGGCCCTCGCGTTGACCGCGTTCATCGCGGCCGGCGGCCTGCTCGCGCTGAGCAGCCACCTGATGCCCGTCGGCGACAACGCGCAGTCGGTGATGTTGCTGATCGGTTTGGCCGTCGGCGTCGACTACTGCATGTTCTACCTGCGCCGTGAGCGTGAGGAGCGGGCCAAGGGACGCGACCCGGAGACCGCGCTGCGGATCGCCGCCGCCACCTCCGGCCGGTCCGTGCTGATCTCCGGCATCACCGTCATGGTCGCGATGGCCGGCCTGCTCCTGTCCGGCATCAGCGAGTTCAAGTCGATGGCCTCCGCGACCATCCTGGTCGTGCTCACCGCGGTGCTCGGTTCGCTCACCGTGCTGCCCGCGATCCTGTCGATGCTGGGTGACCGGGTCGACCTGGGCAAGATCCCCGGGCTGGCCAAGATGCGCCGTCCCACCGAGGGCAGCAAGATCTGGGGCAAGATCCTGGGCGTCGTGCTCAACCGCCCCAGGGCCACCACGGTGCTCGCCGGCGGTCTGCTCGTCGCGCTGACCGTCCCGATGTTCGCCATGAAGACCTCCGAGCTGCCGATCGACAAGGAACTGCCGACCTCGCTGTCGATCGTGCAGACCTACCAGCACATCGAGAAGGCGTTCCCCGGTGGTCCGGCGCCCGCCCAGATCGTGGTCAAGGCGCAGAACCCGGACGACCCCAAGCTCGCCGCCGCGTTCGACAACCTGCGCCGCGAGGCGGTCGCCAGCGGTCGCATGCACGAGCCGATCGAGGTCGAACGCCAGGGCACCACCAACGTCTTCAAGGTCTCGGTCCCGCTCGCCGGCAGTGGCAACGACTCGACCAGCGACAAGGCCCTGTCCACGCTGCGCGACAAGATCATCCCGAACACGCTGGGCAAGCTGGACGGCGTGGACGCCCCGGTGACCGGTAACACCGCCGGCTCCAAGGACTTCAACGACAAGCTCGCCGACGCGCGGCTGCCGATCTTCGCCTTCGTGCTCGGCTTCGCCTTCCTGCTCATGCTGGTCTCGTTCCGCTCGATCGCCATCGCCGTCACCGCGATCGTGCTCAACCTGCTGTCGGTGGGTGCCGCCTACGGTGTGATGACGCTGGTCTTCCAGCACGGCTACGGCGACTTCCTGGTCGGCACGGACGCACCCGGCGCGGTCGTCTCCTGGATCCCGATGTTCCTGTTCGTGATCCTGTTCGGCCTGTCGATGGACTACCACGTGTTCGTGGTCTCGCGCATCCGTGAGGCCTACGACAAGGGCATGGACACCAAGTCGGCCGTGTCGCACGGCATCCGCACCACCGCGGGCGTGGTGACCAGTGCGGCGACGATCATGGTCGCGGTGTTCGCGGTCTTCGGCACCCTGTCGATGCAGTCGATGAAGCAGTTCGGTGTCGGTCTGGCGGTCGCGGTCCTGCTGGACGCGACGATCATCCGCGGTCTGCTGCTCCCGGCCGTGATGAGCCTGCTCGGCGACCACAACTGGTACCTGCCCCGCTGGCTGAACTGGCTGCCGCAGATGGACCACGGCGACGAGGCGGTCGAGGTGCCGGCCCCCGCCGGCCGGCCGGTTCCCGCGTACGCCGGGGCGAACGGCTACGCCTCGCCGGGCTACGAGCCGGCGCACCCGGGGACGACCGGATACGACGAGGGCGTGTCCCGGTCGCGCCGGATCCCGCAGCCGCCGGTCGGCTGACCCGAACCGGACCGCCGCTGGAGGGATCCTGGCGGTGACCACCCTGTAGATCCGAGCAAAGCGCGGGTCGGGACCGGATACTCGGTCCCGACCCGTCGTGCGTGTCGGCTCCACCGACGCGATCCGGCCGGCGCCGGCGGTCCCGTCGATGGTGTGCCCAGGTGCCGAATCAATCGTGTACCGAGGCGCCGACCCGCAGTGCACAAAGGCCGATGTCTGAGAGGCTGAACCCATGGCATCCCACCGACAGCGCAATCTTGTGGTGATGAGGCACGCGAAGGCCGAGTGGCCCGACGGGCCGGACCACGAGCGACCCCTCGCCGAACGCGGCCGCAAGGACGCCGCCGAGACCGGGCACCGGCTGCTCGACCAGGGCATCACCCCCGATCTGGTGGTGTGCTCGCCGGCCGTACGCACCCGGGAGACCTGGCGTCTCGTGGGCAAGGTCTACGACCACAAGCCGCACACGATCTACGACGAGCGGGTGTACGAGGCGAGCGCGCAGGCGCTGCTGTACCTCGTCCAGGAGACCCCCGACGAGGTCGACACGCTGCTGCTGATCGGGCACAACCCCGGCGTGGCCACGCTGGTCAACGCGTTGGCGGGCAGCGGCGAGGACGACACGCTGGTCCGGCTCCGGGAGAAGTACCCGACCTCGGCCGTGTCGGTGCTGAGCCTGCACACTCCGTGGGCCGATCTTCGGGAGCGCTCGGCGCACCTGACCAGGTTCACCACGCCGGAGTCCTGACCCGCCGCGAAAAAAGCGGTGCCTCGAGACACCGCCTCGAACGCCGGACGGCCGCACTCGGCCCGTCCGGCGTTCGACGTCGCGGGACGCGTGTCCCGGTTCGGCGCTACACGTCGGCGGCGTCGGCCGCCTCGATCTCGTCGCGGGTGACGCCGAGCAGGAACAGCACGGTGTCCAGGAACGGCACGTTGACCGCCGTGTCGGCGGCCTCGCGGACCACCGGCTTCGCGTTGAAGGCCACGCCCAGACCCGCGGCGTTGAGCATGTCCAGGTCGTTCGCGCCGTCGCCGATGGCCACCGTCGCGGTCAGCGGGACGCCCGCCTCGGCCGCGAAGCGGCGCAGCAGTCGGGCCTTGCCCGCCCGGTCCACGATTTCGCCGACCACGCGCCCGGTGAGCCTGCCGTCCACCACCTCGAGGGTGTTGGCCGCGCTGTAGTCGAGCCCGAGCCGCTCCACCAGCGCGTCGGTGACCTGGGTGAACCCGCCCGAGACGATGCCCACCTGGTAGCCGAGCCGCTTGAGCGTGCGGACCAGGGTGCGCGCGCCGCGGGTGAGCACGACCTGCTCGCGGACCTTGTCTATGGCGTCCTCGTCCAGCCCGGCCAGCAGTGCCACCCGAGCGTGCAACGACTCGGCGAAGTCCAACTCGCCGCGCATCGCGGCGGCGGTCACCTCGGCCACCTGGTCCAGGCAGCCGGCGTGTTCGGCCAGCAGTTCGATCACCTCGCCCTGGATCAGGGTCGAGTCGACGTCCATCACGATCAGCCGCTTGGCCCGGCGGCGCAGCCCGGCGGGCTGGACCGCGATGTCCACCCGGCGCTCGGCGGCCTCGGTGGCCAGTTCCAGGCGCAGCTTGTCCGTCTCGACGCCGGAGACCTGGAGCTCGATCGCGGTCACCGGGTACTTGGCGAGGCGGAAGATCCGGTCGATGTTGGCGCCGGTGGCCGCGATCCGGTGCGCTATCCCGGCGAAGGCGGTGGCCTCCAGCGGGTGGCCCAGGACGGTGACGTGCGAGCGGCCCTCGCCGCGCGGGCGGTTGTCGCCGACGCCGGAGAGGATCTCCGCCTCCAGCCGCTCGCCGTCCGCCCAGCGGTGCACGCCGGCCCGCAGCCGGCCCTCGTCGGCCGGCGTGGTGATCAGGACGCACAGCGTGAGCCGGCCCCGGGTGACGGTCTGCTCGACGTCGACGACCTCGACGGAGTGGCCGGCCAGGATCTCGAAGAGGCTCGACGTCACCCCCGGCCGGTCCTTGCCGAAGATCTTGACGAGAAGAGTGCGCGGCGCATTCATGATGCTTCACGGTACCGGCCGTTCGATGGCACACGCGTCGCCGGTCCACGGTACGAACACCGGCGCAGGGCCCGCGCCGGTCGGATCTACCCAGGCCAGGGGCCCGACCGGGTCGGACCCTGCGGATCGGGCGGGGACGGCGGGCGGTACGCCGGGGCGGGTCTGTTCGAGTGCGGCGGGCCGGGCGGCGCGGGTGCGCCGGGGGCGGGCGGAGGTGTCGACGGGGGCCGGGAGGCGGGTCGGTCCTGCGGGTATGGCGCGCCCTGCGGGTACGGCCGAGGCGAGCCGGGCGGCGCGGCGTGGGTGGGTCGCGGCGGACCCGCGGCCGGCGGCGCGCCGGCGGGGTCGGTCCTGCGGTAGCGCACCCAGTCCGCGACCGCGCCGCCGATGAAGCCCGCGCACGCGCCCCACAGCAGGCCGAGCAGCACGGTCCACAGGTAGTCCGCGTGCAGCGACACCGACGCGCCCGGGGACATCACCCCGCCGAGGACGGTCACCGCGACCTTGAGCTGGAGCTCCATCAGGTAGGAGATCACCAGCAGGCCGCCGGCGAGGGCGACCGCGAAGCGCCACGCGTGCTGATGCGGACGCACCGAGGCCGGCGCGCGCATGGCCATCACGGTCGCGCCGAGCAGCAGGAGCAGCGCGGAGAACAGCGGTACGAACCACGCGCGCGAGTCCAGCTCCGCCAGCCGGTCGATTCGGATCGGCAGGCCCTCCCCGGCGGAGGCCTTGACCAGTTTGCCCAGCGGGCCGGGCAGACCGAAGGAGAAACCGCCGAACTCGGTGGGCGCGCTGCTGGTGGCCTTCCACGGGATGCCCAGGCCGAGCGAGGCGAGCAGCCAGACCGCGTTGGGCAGCGCGAACAACATGCCGCCGATCATCCGCTTGGGCGCGGGCGCGGCGGCGGCCACGAACGGGGTGCCCACGATCCCGGCGACCACCGCGGTGATCAGCACCGCGAGCAGACCGGCGACCGGGGCCCGCAGTACCGCGCGGTGCCGCAGCCACTTGAGCGGGAGCGGCCCGCGCGCGGACACCGCGACGGCGGCCACCAGGGTGATCAGCAACCACAGTGCGCCGAAGACCAGGGTGCCGCTCACGTCGGTCTCGAACCTGGCCGCCGCGCCCAGGTCGAAGATGCCCATCAGGTCCTGGGCGCCGCCGACCTGAGAGACGAACTGCTGGATCGGCAGCGAGTGTTCACCCGTCGACACCACCACGCCGAGTGCGGCCATGGTGAACACCAGGACCCGCACACCGTGCACGACCAGGTCCAGCGCGCCGATCACCAACCGGTGGCGGAGCGGGCGCAGGAACAACCAGCCCAGCACCAGCGCGCCGATCAGGCCGATGCCGAGCAGCATGATGTCGACCTTGCCGCTGCCCTGGGCGAGTGAGATGTCGCCGGTGAGTTGGCTGAGGATGTCGTTGCCAGGGGTGCCCTGTTCGGTCCCCTCGAGGTCGACGGTGCCGCCGACGGCCAGCGCGATCACCGCCGCGACCAGCGCGGGCATCGTGCCCGACCCCAGGTCGTCCGCGCCGAGCAGCCACAGCGCCACCCACGCGGCGACGGCCATCGCGACGAACGCCGCGAGCACCGCGCCGAGCGCGTGCAGCCAGGGCGCCACGCCGCCCCAGGGGGCGGGTCCGGCCGGTGGTCGGGCCGGAGGCGGATCGTGTTGCCGCGGTGCGTTGTGCTGCTGCTGGTTCCAGGACACGACCGCTCCTGTCACGTGCGACCCGGCTGCCGGTTGAGCGGGACAAACTCGACTATCGAGCGCCCCGACCCGCGCGTCAACGGATTCGGCCGGACTGCCACCCGTGCGGACGGCGGAAGTCGGCGCCCGACCGGCGGTTACGCACGGCCATGTTTCAGTGGCGGATGGTCACGATTGCGGCAGATCTTCGACTCGACGATATGAATGCAAAGATCCGATCGATGGATGATCGGAGGAGATCACACCCGATTCGGAGAAGTTGATGTTGTAATCCCCCTTCGGAGTGGTTCGGTGCCCTTCCGGATGAGAAAGGCTGCCCGCGAGGCCCGCGCGTCCCTACACTCTCGAAGAGTGGGGGACAGCTATACGCCAGAAGGACCGGCAGTGCCGCACCTGACCGTCGGCACCAGCGCCGGAGCACCCGTGATCCTGGATCCCGGGCGGGAACACGTCGTCGGCCGCGACCCGTCCTGCGCGATCGTGCTCGACGACCGCCGGGTGTCGCGCCAACACGCGATCCTGCGGGTGGGGCCCGACGGCTGGGAGTTCGTCGACACCAACAGCGTCAACGGCTCGTGGGTGCGCGGCAATCGGGTGCACCGCGTGGTCGTCGGCCGAGGCTGCGAGGTGCTGCTCGGCGACCCGGACGACGGCGACCCGCTGCGCCTGGCCCCGGAGTCGAGTGTCACCGAGGTGGTGCCGCCGCGGCCGGCCCACCACGACCACGTACAGATCCCCGAGCCGCCGCGCCGGAGCGAACCGCCGCCGCGCCGCGCCGAACCCCCGCGCCGGGTCGAACCGCCGTATGTGCCCGAGCCGCCCCGGCAAGTCTCCGAGCCGGCACGCCCGTTGGGCCGCGCGCAGATCGGCGCCGGGCCGCACGCGGATCCGCGCCCGAGCGTGGACCGGGCGCCGAGCATGGTCATCCCGCTCCCGGTGCGCACCCTGCGGATCGGCCGCGCGCTGGACAACGACCTGGTGCTCACCGACCTGATGGTCTCCCGGCACCACGCCGAATTGCGCACCACGCCCGGCGGCCGGCGCGAGATCGTCGACCTCGGCAGCCACAACGGCACCTTCCTCAACGGTCAGCCGATCGAGCGCGCGCTGCTGGGCGAGGCGGACCTGGTCGGCATCGGGCACGCCACGTTCCGGCTGGACGGGCAGGAACTACGCGAGTTCATCGACACCGGCGAGGTCTCGCTGGAGGTGCAGAACCTCACCGTCACGGCGGGCAAGCGGGTCCTGCTCGACAACGTCTCCTTCCCGCTCGCCGAGCGCAACCTGCTTGCCATCGTCGGCGGTTCGGGCGCGGGCAAGTCCACCCTGCTCGGCGCGCTCACCGGCAGCCGGCGAGCCGCCAGCGGCAAGATCCTCTACGACGGCCGCGACCTGTACGCGAACAACGCCGAACTGCGCCAGCGGATCGGCCTGGTTCCGCAGGACGACATCCTGCACGCCCAACTCACCGCGCGCACCGCGCTGCGCTACGCCGCGCAACTGCGCTTCCCCGAGGACACCGAGGCGGCCGAGCGCGAGCGCCGGGTCGAGGAGGTGATCGGCGAGCTGAGCCTGGACAAGATGCCGCGCGGCGCCACGGCGCCGTACGCCGACACCAAGGTCAGCAGCCTCTCCGGCGGTCAGCGCAAGCGGGTGAGCGTCGCCGTCGAACTGCTCACCAAGCCCTCCGTGTTGTTCCTGGACGAGCCGACGTCCGGCCTGGACGAGGGCCTGGAGCGCTCGGTGATGGAGAAACTGCGCGAACTCGCCGACGACGGCCGTACGGTCATCGTGGTCACGCACAGCACCCGCAGCCTGAACGTCTGCGACCGCGTGCTGGTGCTCGCCCCGGGCGGTCGGATCGCCTTCTTCGGACCGCCGGACGAGGCGCTGCCGTTCTTCGGCAAGGGCGACTGGCCCGAGGTCTTCAAGATGTTCGACGACGAGCCGGACCGCGACTACGAGGGTCCGTTCCGGCGCTCCGAGTTGTACGGGCGGTACATAGAGGTCGGCCGCGATCGCGCGCACGCCGTGCAGGGCGATCGGCCCCAGGCCAAGCCGCCGAAGCCGCAGGGCTGGTTCTCCCAGCTGACCACGCTGTCCCGGCGCTACCTCGCGGTGATCTCCTCGGACCGCAAGTACCTGGCGCTGTTGGCGATAGCACCGCTGTTCCTGGGGATGTTGTGCCGGGTGATCCCCGGCAAGCTGGTCAGCCCGGAGGGATCGCCGCCGGGCTCGAACCAGGAGGCGACCACCAAGCTGCTCGTGCTGTTCGTGATCAGCGGTCTGATGGGCACCGCCACGGCGGTCAACGAGCTGATCAAGGAACGCGCGATCTACCGGCGCGAACGCAGCGCCGGGCTCTCGGTGTCCGCCTATCTCGGCTCCAAGATCATCGTGCTCGGACTGATCTCCGCGATCCAGGGCGTGGTGCTCACCGCGGTTGCGCTGGTCGGTCAGAAGTTGCCCGCCGAGGGTGTGGTGATCAGCCCGCCGATCATCGAGATCGGCATCGCGGTGGTGCTGTCCGCGATAGCGGCGATGGCGGTGGGCCTGGTGGTCTCCGCGTCGATCGGCAGCGCGGAGCTGGCGATGCCGCTGCTTGTGGTCATCGCGATCGTGCAAGTGGTGCTGTGCGGCGGCCTTTTCCCGCTCAACGGCAAGGCCGGCATCGAGCAGGTCTCCTGGCTGGCCCCGGCCCGCTGGGCCTTCGCCGCGGCCGGCAGCACGATAGATCTGGCCACCCAACTGCCGCGCAAACCCGGCGAGTCCCCGGATCCGCTGTGGAAGCACGACCCGAAGGTCTGGTACCGCAACATCGGCATCCTGGCCGGCCAGATCGCGGTCTACGGCCTGATCGCCCTGCTGATGCTCCGCCGCCTCGACCCGAAGACCAAGCGCAAGCGCGGCAGCTGAAGCGTGCTCCACGCGCTGCGCGCGTCTCGTGTCCGCTCAGGCGCGGTCGGGCTCCAGGGCCGCGCCGTACGCCGCCACCATCGCCCGGCGGCAGGCCCGCTCCAGCGGCGCGAGCGCGCCGAGCCGCGCGGACATCTCGGCCGCGCTGACCGCCGCGCCGTCCTCGGCGCAGGCCACGCTCAGTACCGCGTGGATCCGGCGGGCCTGGTCGAGCACCCGGCCGGCCCGACCGGGATGCCCCGGCGCGACCCGGGTGTCCGAGTCCTTGCGGTACAGCCCGGCCAGGGCACGTTGCGCGGCCGGACCGCTGCCCGCCACGTCGAGCCGGGTCAGGTCCTCGACGGCGTCCCGCATCGCCTCGGCCAGCTCGCGCTCCGCCTCGGCCAGGAACGGCCCCTGAGCGGGCCGGTCGCTCACCTCGAGCATGCGCCACGCGACCCGCACCGTCGCGTCGCCGTCGGTGCCGTGCCGGGTCACCTCGGGCACCAGGCCGTACGCGACGTCCGGCGCGCCGACCGTGATGGCCGTCTCGCCGGCGTCCAGGGCGAGGTCGTTGAACGCGGGCGGGCCGGGCAGCGCCAGCGGATCGCCCGCCACCGGCAGGGCCAATCGCAGACCGGTCACGCCCAGCGCGCGCAGCCGACCCAGGGCCAGCGACAGGCCGACCGGCACACTCTCGCCGGGCACACCCGTCACCCGATGCGGTTCGTCCGTTCCGACGATCTCGGACACCGCGTCGTCCGGCGGAACGTGCCCGGCCAACAGGGCATTGCCCCATGCGACGAGAAGTCCGGAGCGAGGTTCGGCAAGCATGCGGACAAGCCTAAGGGGCGTCACAACGCTCCCGGACACGACCGGAGGCGGCTCGGTGTCATAGGTTTCTCCCGGACCGGGTGCAACAACGCGGACCACGGAGCGAGGCGGCGATCCCACACAAGGGGATGCCGCCCGGCGGCGTAGCGCACGATGGGGAGCTGGCAGGCGATGAGCGACGTTCTCGAACTGGTTGACGTATCGGTGGTGCGCGACGGTCGCCCTCTGGTGGACCAGGTCACCTGGTCGGTCGCGGAAGGCGAACGCTGGATCGTCGTCGGACCCAACGGCGCGGGCAAGACCACCCTGTTGCAATTGGCGTCCACCTATCTGTTCCCCACCACCGGCGCCGTCGCGGTACTGGGCGAGAAGCTCGGCACGGTCGACGTGTTCGAACTGCGCCCGCGCGTGGGCATGGCCTCGGCCGCGCTCACCGACAAGCTGCCCCGGCGCGAGCGGGTGCTGGACATCGTGCTCACCGCGGCCTACGGGATGACCGCCAAGTGGCACGAGCGCTACGACGCCGAGGACGAGCAGCGCGCCCGCCGACTGCTCGACCAACTCGGCATGGCCGAATACGTCGACCGCCGCTTCGGCACCCTGTCCGAGGGCGAGCGCAAGCGGGTACAGATCGCCCGCGCGTTGATGACCGACCCCGAACTGCTGCTCCTGGACGAGCCGGCCGCCGGTCTGGACCTGGGCGGGCGCGAGGACCTGGTCCGCCGGCTCGGCACGCTGGCCGCCGACCCGTACGCGCCGTCGATGATCCTGGTGAGCCACCACGTCGAGGAGATTCCGCCCGGCTTCACGCACATCCTGATGATCAGTCAGGGACGGGTGCTCGCGGCCGGCCCGATCGCCGACACGCTCAACTCGCGCAACCTCTCGCACTGCTTCGGCCTGCCGTTGATCGTCGAGCAGCAGTACGGGCGTTGGTCCGCGCGCGGCCTGCCGATGCCGGAGGCGCCGGAAGCGCAGGGCTGACCCCGGGCGCGCGTTCGGCGCTGATCGTTTCGGCCGAGAACCGCCTGCTGCCCGACGCGCCCACGATCTACGATGAACACGTGGACGCATGGATGTGGTGGCTCATCGCGGTCGGGGCGTTCGGCATCTTCGGCGTGCTCACCTCCTTCGTGGAGATGGGCATGTTCGCGGTCGGCGCCGCCGCGGCCGCCGCGGCGGCCGGACTCGGCGGCAACTTCCTGATCCAGTCCGTCGTGTTCGCGGTCGTCTCAATCGCGCTGCTCGTGTTCGTGCGACCGATCGTGGTCCGGCACGACAACACGCCCGGAGCACGCACCGGCATCGAGGCGCTCAAGGGCACCAGCGCCGTGGTGCTGGAACGCGTGGACGAGCACGGTGGCCGGATCAAGCTCAACGGCGAGGTCTGGTCCGCCCGCAGCCTGGACGCGACCGCCGTGTTCGAGCCCGGCAGCCGGGTGGACGTCGCGGACATCGTGGGCGCGACCGCCGTGGTGATGTGAGACCCGGATCGTTGCGCCAACCGTGTTGACGCCCCACGCCGGCCCGCGAACCCCTACGCTCGAACCAGCCTTGGAATTCGAAGGCAGCCACAGGCAAGCAGGACCTCGGGAGAGATCGTGAAGGCCACCGCCGTCATCGTCCTGGTCGTACTCGTACTGCTGGTGGTCGTCGCCCTGGTCAAGACGGTCAAGGTGATCCCCCAGGCGAGTGCCGCCATCGTGGAGCGATTCGGGCGCTACACCCGCACGCTGCACGCCGGACTCAACATCCTCGTACCGTTCATCGACCGCATCCGGCAGATGATCGACCTGCGTGAACAGGTCGTTCCCTTCCCGCCGCAACCGGTGATCACCGAGGACAACCTCGTCGTTCAGATCGACACCGTCATCTACTTCCAGGTCACCGACCCGCGCGCGGCCACCTACGAGATCGCCAACTACATCCAGGCGATCGAGCAACTCACCATCACCACGCTGCGCAACATCATCGGTGGCATGGACCTCGAACAGACGCTCACCTCGCGCGAGGAGATCAACGCGGGGCTGCGCGGCGTGCTCGACGAGGCGACCGGCCGCTGGGGCATCCGGGTCAACCGGGTCGAGCTCAAGGCGATCGAGCCGCCGCCCTCCATCCAGGACTCGATGGAGAAGCAGATGCGCGCCGAGCGGGACAAGCGCGCGGCGATCCTGACCGCCGAGGGCCACCAGCGCTCGCAGGTGCTCACCGCCGAAGGCGACAAGGAAGCCGCCGTGCTGCGCGCCGAGGGTGAGCGCCAGGCCGCGGTGATCCGGGCCGAGGGTGAGGCGCGCGCGATCGAGACCGTCTTCGAGGCGATCCACGCCGGCGAGGTGGACAACAAGCTCCTCGCCTACCAGTACCTCCAGATGTTGCCGAAGATCGCCGAGGGCAGCTCCAACAAGCTGTGGATCCTGCCCAGCGAGGTCACCCGTGCCCTGGAGGGCATCGGCGACGCGGTCGGCAACCTGTCCCAGAACGGCTCCGGCCCGGCCCACCGGGTACCGCAGGTGCCGGTCGAGGAGGAGCCGGCCTGGCCCGGTTCGGGTACCTCCACGGCGCCGGTCCGCAAGCCGCCGGCCGGCAACGGCGCCTCCACGCCGCCGCGCCCGCCCGCCGACCCGCCGACCATTCCGGCCCAGCCGCCGATCGAGCCGCAGCGCCGCGGCACCCCGCCGGCCGGCGACGTGGAACCCCCGCACATCGAGCGCGGTCACCGACCACAACGTTGAGGTCGAGTCGCGGGCTGCGATGATCACTGGCGTTACGGCCACGGGGGGAAGCTCGATGTCCTCCCGACGCCAGGATCATCGCGGCGAAGCGGGTGGACATGGGCTGGTTGGAAGCTTTGGCGATCTTCGCCGCGGGCATCGCGGCCGGCGGGATCAACACGGTGGTCGGATCCGGCACGCTGATCACCTTCCCGGTACTGCTCGCCTTCGGCTACTCGCCGGTCACCGCCAACGTGTCGAACACGATCGGCCTGGTACCCGGGTCGATCAGCGGCGCGATCGGCTACCGCCGCGAACTCGCGGGCCAGCGGCCCAGGCTGATCCGACTCGGGGCGGCCTCGCTGCTCGGCGGGCTGGCCGGCGCGATCCTGCTGCTGACCCTGCCCGACGACGCGTTCAAGGCGATCGTGCCCGCGCTGATCGTGCTGGCGTTGGTGCTGGTGGTGCTGCAACCGCGGCTGGCCAAGCGACTCGCAGCCCGGCGTGCCGACAGCGGAGCGGGCGAGGAGGGCCCCCGCCACGGCGGTGTGCTGCTGTGGGTGGCCGTGTTCGCGACCGGCGTCTACGGCGGATACTTCGGGGCCGCGCAGGGCGTGCTGCTGCTCGCGCTGTTCGGCGTGTTCATCGCGGAGAACCTGCAACGCATGAACGCGGTCAAGAACGTGCTCGCCGGCATCGTCAACGGCGTCGCCGCGATCGTGTTCATGCTCGTCGCCGACGTCGCGTGGTGGGTGGTCCTACTGATCGCGCTCGGCTCGGTGATCGGCGGGCAGGTCGGCGCCAAGGTTGGCCGCCGGCTCCCGCCGACCGTGCTGCGGGCGGTGATCGTCGTGGTGGGTCTGATCGCGGTCGTCCGACTGCTGCTCTGAGGTCGTTCCGCCGCTGCCGCGAGGGCCGCTTTGGATACCCTGATCCTCCCGAACGGCACTACCGGGGAGGCGGCCCGATGGCCCTGGAGATGCGCGAGCAGTGCGAACGATGCGACGTGGCGCTCGCCGCGACGAGCCCGGCTCGGATCTGCTCGTACGAGTGCACCTTCTGCGAACCGTGCAGTGCCACGATGGACGACACGTGCCCCAATTGCGGCGGCGAACTGGTGCCCCGGCCGCGCCGCGCGGAACCGGCGCTGGGCTAGCCCAACGCACGCGTGGTCCCACGTCGTTCCGGAACCCCGGAGCGTCGAAGCCCGGGAGCCTCGAAGCCCGGCGCCCGGTGGTCGCACCCCGTCGAGGTGACGTCACGCCCCCGTGAAACGATGCCGGGATGCCCGCGCACGCGACTTCCACCGCTGTCGGCCTCGCCGCAGGCGTCCTCCTCGACGCCGCCTTCGGCGACCCCCGGCGCGGTCACCCCGTGGCCGGCTTCGGCGCCGTGGCCGGCCGGCTGGAACGGGCCATGCACGCCGACGACCGCGCGCGCGGCGTCGCCTACACCGCGCTGTGCGTCGGTGCCACCGCCACCCTCGGCCTGGGGCTGCGCCGCGCGATCGCCGGCCGGCCGCTCGCGACCATCGCGGTCACCGCCGGCTGCACGTGGGCCGTCCTCGGCGGCACCACCCTGCGTCGCGAGGCCCGAGTGATCGCCGCGCCGCTGGTGGCCGGCGACCTGCCCGCAGCCCGGGCCGCGCTGCCCCGCCTAGTCGGCCGCGACCCGGCTCGCCTGGACGACAAGGACATCGCCCGAGCCGTGGTCGAATCGGTCGCCGAGAACACCTCCGACGCCGTCGTGGCCCCGCTGTTCTGGGGCGCCGTCGCGGGCATCCCGGGCCTGCTCGGCTACCGCGCGATCAACACCCTCGACGCGATGGTCGGCCACCACACCCCGCGGCACGAGAACTTCGGCTGGGCCTCGGCCCGCCTGGACGACGCCGCCAACTGGCTGCCCGCGCGCCTGACCGGCCTGCTCACCGTCGCCGTCGCCCCGGTCGTCGGCGGCGACCGGGCCCGCGCGTGGGCCGTGCTGCGCCGCGACGGCGGCAGTCACCCCAGCCCCAACGCGGGCCGCTGCGAAGCCTCCGCCGCCGGCGCGCTGGACGTCGCGCTGGGCGGTCGCAACGTCTACGCCGGCCGCACCGAGGACCGCCCGCGACTGGGCGACGGCCCGCCGCCGAGCCCCACCGACATCGATCGCGCCAACCGGCTCTCCGCGACCGTCGGCCTGGGCGCCGCAGCGATGGCCGTCGCCTTCGTCGCCGCCCGCGCCGCGTGGCGCACCCGCAGGACACCTCGATGACCCGCGCCGCGCCGATCGTCGACCCCGTCGCCGACACCGGCCGGGACGTCGCCGGCCGCACGGCACCGCGTACCCGAAAGGCAACCCGATGAACGGCGCCCTCCTGGTGGCCGGCACCACCTCCGACGCGGGCAAGAGCGTCGTGGTCGCCGGACTGTGCCGACGGCTCGCGCGCGAGGGCGTCAAGGTCGCGCCGTTCAAGGCGCAGAACATGTCGCTCAACTCGATGGTCACCGCTGACGGCGCGGAGATCGGGCGCGCGCAGGCGATGCAGGCCGCCGCGGCGCGGATCGAGCCGGAGGCGGTGATGAACCCGGTACTGCTCAAGCCCGGTGGGCTGATGAGCAGTCAGGTCGTGCTGCTCGGCAAGCCGATCGCCGAGGTCGGCGCGCTGAACTACCGCGACCTGAAGCCGCGTCTGTTCGAGGCCGTGCTCGAGTCGCTGGCCGATCTGCGCTCGCGCTACGACGTGGTGGTGTGCGAGGGCGCGGGCAGCCCCACCGAGATCAACCTGCGCGACCGGGACATCACCAACATGGGTCTGGCCCGGGCGGCGAACCTGCCGGTGCTCGTGGTCGGCGACATCGACCGGGGCGGCATCTTCGCGTCCTTCTTCGGCACCCTCGCGCTGCTCTCGCGCGAGGACCAGGCACTCGTCTGCGGCTTCGTGATCAACAAGTTCCGCGGCGACGCCCGGCTGCTCGACCCGGCGCTGACCCGGATGCGCGAACTCACCGGGCGTCCGGTCCTGGGCGTGCTGCCGTTCCTGGGCGGCCTGTGGCTGGACGTGGAGGACTCGCTCGCCCTGGACGCCGACCGCGGCACCCCGGAACCGCCGCTCGGCGAAGACGTCCTGCGGGTCGCGGTGGTCCGGCTGCCCCGGATCAGCAACTTCACCGACATCGACGCGCTCTCCGTCGAACCCGGCGTCGTGGTCCGATTCGTGAGCACACCGGGCGAGATCGCCGACGCCGACCTGGTGGTCCTGCCCGGCACCCGCGCCACCGTCGCCGACCTGGCCTGGCTGCGCGAGCGCGGCCTGGACACCGCGCTGGCCCGACGCGCCGCCGAGGGCCGGCCCATGCTCGGGATCTGCGGCGGCTACCAGATGCTCGGGCACGAGATCCACGACGACGTGGAGAGCCGCGCGGGCACCGTGGCCGGGCTCGGCCTGCTCCCGGTCCGGATACGCTTCGCCGCCGCCAAGACGCTGGCCCGTCCACGCGGCTTCGCCGACGGCGAGCCGGTGAGCGCGTACGAGATCCACCACGGCGTCGTCGACGTCGAGGCGGGCGAGCCCTTGTTCACCGCCGCCGACGGCGGTGCGCTGGACGGCTGTCGGGTCGGCGCGGTGACCGGCACGTTGTGGCACGGCGCGCTGGAGAACGACGGCTTCCGCCGCGCTTTCCTGGCCCGGACGGCCGAGCTGACGGGCCGTCGGTTCGTCGTGTCGCCGGACACCTCGTTCGAGGCGGCCCGGCAGAGCCGCCTGGACGCGCTGGGCGATCTGGTCGCCGACCACCTCGACAACGCCGCGGTGGACCGCCTCATCACCGCGGGCGCTCCCCCCGGCCTGCCATTCGTACCCCCCGGCGCCTAGGTCCTGTCCGGGCCCGACACCCGAGTCCTGGGGAGATACCCCGGACGGGTCGTCGCCCGATCACCGATGATGGACCTCGGGGGCGGGCGTACACGCACGCGAAAACGGGGTGGAAGGGCGGGGACTCACGATGCGGATCCTGCTGGCCGGTGACACGCACGGCAACACCGGGCACGTGCGGCGGCTGCTCGACGCCGCCGTGCAGCTCGACGTCGATCTGATCTTCCAGCTCGGCGACTTCGGCTACTGGGAGCACGAGGCGTCCGGCGTCCGCTACCTGGATGCGGTCAACCGTTCGGCCCGCTCGCGCGGCATCGACGTGTACTTCCTGGACGGGAACCACGACAAGACCTCGCTGCTGACGGAGTCCTACGGCGACGACCGCGACGAGCACGGTTTCCTGATCGTGCGCACCCGGGTGCGCTACGCGCCGCGCGGACACCGCTGGTCCTGGCACGGGAGGAACTTCCTCGCGTTCGGCGGCGCGCTCTCGCTGGATCGCGAACAGCGGCTCGCCGAGGAGCGTCGGCGGTACGAGAGGGCGCTGCGCAAGGAGGGCTTCCGGCGCGGTGCGGGCCGCCCGCCCGGCGAGGTGCCGGACTTCGCGGGCGCCCTGTGGTTCCCCGAGGAGGAGGCCACGGACGCCGACGTGGACGCGATCCTGGCCGACCCCTCGCCCGTCGACGTGCTGTTCACGCACGACAAACCGCTGCGCACCGCGCCCGAGTTCAACCGCAAGGGCGACCCGCGCTGCCTGCCCAACCAGCGCCGCGTCCAGCGCCTCGTGGACGCCTACCGCCCCGCGCTGGCCGCACACGGCCACCTGCACTTCCGCTACACCGAGGAACTCGCCCACCCGGACGGCTCGTCCACGCGCGTCGAGGGCCTGGCCGCGGACCCGATGGCCTCCTACGACGTGCCCGGCTACCTGGTCCCCGACTCGTGGCACGTCCTCGACCTGTCCGACCCGACGCCGACCCCCACCCCGGGCCCCGACACGGACACCGTGGAGGCCGGCACCGCCTCCTGACCGACCGCTCGTCACCACGTGCGATACCGGCTCGACGGGTCCGGGGGAGCCGGATAACCTCGGCTCGCACGCGTGAGCGAATCACCGCCGACCGCCAACGAACTGCCCGCCCCTGCGCCCGGCTCCGCGCCCACGCCCGGGGCCGCCAAGGCCGACGCGTTCGTCGTCGCCATGTACGCGGACCCGGCCTCGGCGGACGAGACGATCAAGGCGGCGACCGGACTCGACCGGGCTCGGTTCGAGGCCGACTGGGCAGACTACGTACGGGCCGAGTCGGCCGGCCGACCACCCGCGAGCACCGCACAAGACAGCGTGCGGACCCCGTGCCGACGGTGTCCGGGCACGTCGATAACCTCGGCGAACACATGATCGGATCGCCGATCCGGGGCCGGGGGCGGAATCATCGGGCCGGCGGTCCAGGGGAGGACTGGCATGTCCGACATGCCCAAAAACGCGAACGACGGCGGCACACACCCGCCGACCGACGCTTCGACCACCGGACCCACCGAGTCCGAAGCCGAACAGCGGCCCGAGCGCCCGGACATGGGGACGTCCGAACGCCCGTCCGCGAGCCCGTCCGCACCGGCGGAGCCCGGCGGTGCGGATCCCGCCGTGCCCGAGCCGCACCGGCCCGAGGCCGCGCCGGCGCCCGGCGGGTCCGAGACAGTCGCGCCGCCGCCCGCCGCCTCGACCGGGCACGTGATCTCCGCACCCCGGCCGGAGGCGATACCCGGCGGCGACGGTGTCGACGCCGGCGCCATATCCGCCGGGGCCCCATCCCCGAGCGCGCCGGCGGAGCCCGCCGCGCCGACCGCGCGCACCGAGCCCGCGCTGCCCGCCGCACCCCCCAGACCCGCCGCACCGCCGGCCGGCACCCCCTACGGCCCTCCACAGGGCCTCGCGGCACCCGAGTTCCCCACCCAGGTCGGCTTCTTCGGCCCCCTCCCGTACGTACCACCCGCCGACCAGCAGCGCCGCAACACCCGTCGGCGCCGGCTGGCCGCGGTCGGCGGCGTGGTCGCGATCCTGGCGCTGCTCGCGTCCCTCGCCGTCGGCGGCGTCTTCGACCCACCCTCCTCCCCGGCCACCGCGCCCATCGCCGAGCGGAACGACGCCGAAACCTCCGCGAAGCCCGAGGACAAGAAGCCGCCGGTCACCCGGATCGCGACGTCCGACGTGGCCTTCCTGACCGACAACCGCACCCAGGCCCTCAAGTCCGGCAACGCCGACGCGTTCGTCGCCGGGATCGACCCCGCCGCCACCGAACTCGTGGCCGC
Organism: Embleya sp. NPDC025285; assembly: GCF_055558835.1. Lineage (NCBI taxonomy): Bacteria > Bacillati > Actinomycetota > Actinomycetes > Kitasatosporales > Streptomycetaceae > Embleya > Embleya sp. NPDC025285. The sequence continues at coordinate 9,318 of NZ_JBVHLU010000027.1, read as the reverse complement.
GCAGCGTCGGTTGTTCGGCAACCTGCGGCTCTTCCCGTTCACCAGCGTCGAGTTCCGGCCACCGAACGCGAGCATCGACCCGGGCACCGACGCCGGCCCGCTCACCCGTGACGTGAACGTGGTGTTCGCCCACCAGATCACCGGCGTGGACAGCGAGCCGATCGCCGAGCGCTACATCTGGACCCTCTCCCGCGCCGCGGTGGACGCACCGCTGCTGATCACCAAGATCACCGGCGGCTCGACCCGAGGCGGCGGCAACGCTTACCCCGCGCCCTGGGACGAGGACGAACTCGCGCTGATCGAACGCCCGCACGTGCTGGTCGCCGTACCGGCGAAGAACAAGAGCAAGGGCGCCGCCTGGGCCGATCGGGCCGAGAGCGCGCTGAAGAAGAACCTGGCGGTGTGGAAGGGCCCGGCCATCACGCCGCAGCGCTACGTCATCTACATCACGCCCGACCACGAGACCTTCACCCGCGCGCTGTCCGGCAACGACCTGCCCAACGTCACCGGGGTGTGCCGCACCATGCCGCCCGCCCGCCCCACCGGCAGCGACCAGCCGATGGCCGGCAGCCGGATCACCCTGGACGGCTCGGACGAGATGTTCGCCAAGGGCGACGGCGAGCAGCAGATGCACCTGCTCCGGCACGAGCTCGGGCACGCGATGGTCGCCGAGTTCGAGCGCGGCGGCGAAGGGCCGCCGCTGTGGGTCTCCGAGGGCTTCGCCGAATACCTGGCCTGGACCGACCTCTCGCTGGCCGAGTGGTTCCAGCCCGACGCCCGCGCGCAGGTCCGGGCGGGCAAGTTCTCCGGCAAGTTGCCCACCGACACCGAGGTCAACTCGGCCGACGCCAAGACCTCCACGGTCGGCTACCACTACAGCATGCTGGCCATCCGCTACATCGCGGAGAAGTACGGCGCGGCCAAGGCCGACGACTTCGTCGTCGCGGTGTACAAGGACTCCACCCCGGCCGCCCTGGAGGCCGCGCTCAAGGAGGCCACCGGCCAGGACCGGGACACCTTCGAGAGCAACTGGGCCAAGTACGTCAAGACCAAGGTGGGCAACTGACGTGCGCTCGGGCGACCCGTCCGGGCCGTGGCCGGACGCCGTCGAGCCGCGCCGGTCCCGACCGTGGGCGATCTGCGTCGCCCTGCTGGGCGCCCTGCTCTCGCTCTCCTTCGTCGTCGGCGCGGTGTCCGCCGGGGGTCGCCTCGTCGGACTCGACACGGCCCAACGGGTGCTCGACCACGACCGGCCCACACCGGGCCGCCTCCCGGACCGCACCGCCTCCCGCGTCCCGGGCGCACCCGGCGCCGCCGCGACCCCGACCCCGGACGGGATCGACTCGCGCGTGTCCGCCCGGATGCGGGCCCTGGCCGCGAACCGCTCGACAACCTTCGAACGCGGGGACGAGACGGGCTTCCTGGCCGGCGTGGACCAGCAGGACAAGGCCCTCGTCGACGGTCAGCGCCGACTCTTCGGCAACCTGCGCAAGATGCCGTTCGACACCGCCCGCTGGCGCGTCCTGGGCACCGAGGAGGTGGTCACCGCCGACGGCTCCGACCCGAAGCACGCCGGCACCGCCGCCGCGTGGCCGGTCACGGTGACCGCGCAGGTGCGCTTCGAGCACGCCATCACCGGCGTCGACCTGGGCCCGGTCCCGGAGATCTACCTCTGGAAGGCGCGCTGCGCCGGCCCCGAGGACCCGTGCACCCTCGTCGGCGCCGACGGCGCGGCCGACGCCGACACCACCTCCGGCTTCGCCGGGTATCCCGCCGCGTGGGACCTGTGGGACATCCGGGTCGAACGGCGCCCGCACGTCGTGCTGATCGGTTCCGGGTCGGACCCGGCCGCGCTGCGCCGCAACGCGGACCTGGCCGAACGGGCCGCCGTCTACACGCTCGGCGCGTGGAAGGGCGGCCCCGGCACCTCACCCGGCTTCGCGCTCGTGCTGACCTCGTCGCGGGCCGGCTTCGACAAGCTGTACAACAGCGGCGAGGTGCAGGACTGGGCGGCGGGCTACGCGCTGGGCCTGCCCGGGACCGACCGGCCCATCGGCGGCGTGCGGATGGTGGTGGACGAAGGGCAACTGGCGAGCGACCCGGCCTTCGCGCCGATCCTGCTCCGCCACGAGATGACACACGCCCTGGTCGCCCCGCTGTCCCGGCCGGCCCGAGCCGCGGACCTGCCCACCTGGCTCGCCGAAGGGTTCGCCGACTGGCAGGCGGAGGCCGACCGGCCGCTGGAGCCGGTGATCACCCAAAATATTCGCGCGCTGATCGACCGGGGCCGCTTCACCGGCGAGTTGCCCGCCGAGAGCGACTTCGAGACCACCGACGAGGATCGGGTCGAGACCGCCTACAACCTGGCCCACCTGATGCTGCGCTACCTGGCCCGGACCTACGGCGCGGAACGGGTGTGCACGTTCTACACGGACGTCGTCACCGGCCGGTACGACTCCGTCGACGAGGCCCTGACCGCCGCCTTCGACAGCACCCCGGACCGGCTCCGCGCCGACTGGGCGGCCTGGGTCCGCAAGACGGTCTGACATCCGGACCGCCACCCGCGCCCGAAGCACCCGTGGGACGCCGCGAAACGCCGAAGGCCGCCGGGGTGAGGAACCCCGGCGGCCTGTACGCCTCGTCACCCATCCGAGCGGCCGATCAGGCGCCCATCGCGAGCACCGGCGCCCGTGCCGGCTCGGCGAGCCACTGCGCGCCCTCGACGTCGGCCACGCCGAACGCGAGCACCAGCGCCCGGGTCGCCGACGGCTCGTACGGCTGGAACAACAACCGCATCCCGGCCTCGGCCGGCGTCCGGGCCGCCTTGCGCTGATTGTCGCTCCCGCACGCGGCGACGGTGTTCAGCCACGAGTCCGCGCCACCACGCGAACGCGGCAGCACGTGGTCCACCGTGGTCGCCCGCCCACCGCAGTAGGCGCAGCGCCGATTGTCCCGGAGCAACACGCCCCGGCGAGACCAAGCGGCCTGTTGTCGGAACGGTACCCGGACGAACTTGAGCAACCGGATCACCCGCGGCAGCGGCAACTCGAGAGTCGAGGCCCGCACCACCCGGCCTGGATCGACATGCTCGACGACCGCCTTCTCCTGCAACACCAACACGAGCGCGCGCTTGAACGACACCGTCGCCAGCGGCTGATACGTCGCGTTCAGCACCAACGTCTCCCGCATGCGACCTCCCCTCACCTGGTCGACGAGGGGAGAAGCGAGCACACCCGGACGCGCACCGAACCGGCCGGGCGCGACCACGCGCTCAGCGTTGGGGTGGTGCTGCGACGCTCATGCGCACCCTTCGACTCGACGAACCGTCAGTACGGACAACTCGACCACTGTGCCTTTTGATCGATCACCGGGACAACGCAATTACCGGACGGGAATCGGTGCCGGGCCGGCCGTTTGTGAACGGCGGGCCCGCGGCACGGCGATCACCGCGCGTACGTGTTGACCAGAACCGCGCGCGCGAGCGTGTGCGAGAACAGATTGAAGCCGACGAACGCGGGCGTCGCGCTCTCGTCCACGCCGAGCTTGTCCACGTCCAGCGCGTGCACCGTGAAGACGTACCGGTGCGGGTAGTGCCCCGGCGGCGGCGCCGCGCCCACGTAGCCCGGGCCGCCGGTGTCGTTGCGCACGTGGAACGCGCCCGAGGGCAGCGCCTTGCCGTCGGCCGCGCCCGCGCCGCTCGCCAACTCGGTGACGTCCGCCGGGACGTCCACCACGACCCAGTGCCAGAACCCGCTGTGCGTGGGCGCGTCCGGGTCGAAGCAGGTCACCGCGAAGCTCTTGGTGCCGGCCGGGAAGCCGGACCAGGACAGCTGCGGTGACACGTCCTCGCCGCCCGCGCCCATCACGCCACTGACCTGGGCGGTCGGCAGGGTCAGACCATCGCTCAGGTCCCCACTGGTGACCGTGAAGGACGGCTTCTCGGGCAGATAGTCGTAGGGCATCGAGGGCTTGATGGGCTCGGACACGCGAGACTCCGCTCGTGCTCACCGGCACCCGGCCGCCTGCCGGGCGCCTCGTCCGGACGAGCCTATTCTCACCGTCCGGCAAACCGGCGAAGATCACGTAGGTATCCTCGCGCCAACAGGGGGGAGGCATCCGGCGTGACCCAGCCGACGCACGAAACCGGCGATTGTGCCGACGACGCCTCATCGGGCATATCCGCCGAGCCCGCCGATCGGGCGGGCGGCGCCGACGGCGCGACACCCGGGCCCGCACCGGCCCGGCCGCGATCCGCCGTCCGCCGGCTCGCCGCGCCGCTGACCGCGCTGGTACTGGCGCTCGTCGCGCTGATCGTCTTCGGCGTCACCCTCAGCGACCCGGGCAGCGCCAAGCCGCGCGGCGCCGACGGCGCGATCGGCGGCCCCCGCCCGGGCACCGCGACACCGGTCGCCCCCGCACACGGTCCCACCATCGCGAGCTCCGACATCCAAGAACTGGTCGGCCGCCGCACCAAGGCCCTGATCGGCCGGGACGCGCAGGGCTTCACCGCCGACCTCGACCCGCACATCCCCGAACTGGTCAGCGGCCAGCAGCGCCTGTTCCACAACCTCGGCCGCGTCTCCTTCGACCACCTCGGCTACCGCGTCGAGACGGTGCAGACCATGCCCGGGGCCGGCGAGCGGATCACCGCCTACGTGGACGTGTCCTTCGACCACCGCATCTCCGCCGCCGACACCGCGACCGTCGGCGAGGGCTACCGCTGGACCGTGGTCCGCGCCGAACCCGGCGCCCCACTGGTCATCGAGGCCGTCGACGGCACCCCCTACGACGGAGCCGGCTACGCGTACGCCCGCGACTATCCCGCGCCCTGGGACCAGGCCGACCTGACCGTGGTTCGCCGCGACCACGTCGTGGTGCTCGCCGACCCGACCACCGCCGCCGGCGCCGAACAACTGGCCGACGACGCCGAGGAGGCCGCGCGCGCCGACATCGAGACATGGGCGGACGGCGGCCCACCCGGCACCGCCCCCGGCTTCGTCATCGTCCCGGTCGCCGACCGCGACACCTTCTACCGGCTGTACGGCGGGCGCACCGGCGAACACGGCGAGGAATCCGGCCTCACCTACGCGCTGCGCACGATCGACCCGGCCGGCAAGGGCCGCTTCGGCGGCTCGCGGATCGTGCTCGACACCACCTCGGGCTGGTTCACCTCGCCCAACCCCCGACGCCTGGGCGAACTGCTGCGCCACGAGATGGCCCACGCACTGGTCACCCCGCTGCGCACCGAGGTGCCCAACCAGGACCAACCCGTGTGGGTCGTCGAGGGCTTCGCCGACTGGCTCGCACTACGCGGCCGCACCCTGCTCGGCACCGACGAGCTGTACGAGGCCAGGACCTACGTCGCCACGAACCGGTTCACCGGCAAGCTGCCCACGGACAACGAGCTGTACCAGGCCGACACCGTCGCCAACGCCGCCGCCTACGAACTCGCCCACCTCGCGATCCGCCGGATCGAGGAACTCGGCGGCGGCCTGGCCGTGTACGGCTTCGTCACCGCCGTCTACGCCGACCCGGCGCCCGCCGCCGTGGACGCGGCGCTGGACAGGGCCACCGGTCTGTCCCGGGCGAAGTTCGAGGCGGACTGGGCGGCCCGGGTACGCGTGCTCCTGGACGCCTGACACCCGGGCCGCCGCCCGTCCCCGACTACGCGCGGACTAGAACCAGCCGCGGCGCTGACCGAGCTCCTGGAACCAGCCGTGCAGGTAGGCGTTCCAGTCGGTCTGCTGCGCCGTACCGTGATCGACGGTGAACCGCCGGATCGCGTCGCTCCCACCGGAGAGCGCGCCGCCCTTCTTGTCGATCTCCAGGATCACCTCGGTCGCGTGCTCGGCCGACACGAAGGTCAGCTCGACCTCGTTGATACCGCGCGCGTACGCCTGCGGCGGGGCGAACTCGATCTCCTGGTAGAACGGCAGCCGCTGATCGACCCCGCGGATGTGCCCCTGCTCCAGGTCGGCGGCCTTGAAGTGGAAACCCAGATTCCCGAACGCGTCGAGGATCAGCGCCTGCGCCGGGAACGCGTCCACCGAGACCGGGTCCAGGTCGCCCTTGTCGATCGCCCGGTCGATGGCCAACTCGGTCCGCACCCCGACCGTGGTGCCGCGGAGCTGCACCCCGCGGAACGTGGTCAGCGGCGTCTCCCACGGCACCGGCAGCCGGAACTGCACGTCGTGCGTCGTGCCCTCGCGCAGCTCGAACTCGCCGCCGATCTGCTGCCGGCCGAACTCCACGTTCCGCCGCTGCTCGCCGTCCTGGGTCTCCACCTCGACGACCGCCTGGAACCCGACATACAGGCCCTCGATGCGCTGGTCGACCTTGCCGCCCTGGATCCGGACGTGTCCCTCGACCACACCGCCCGGCGTGGTGTGCGCACCGTGCAGCTCGGTCTCGACCGAGGCGCCGCCCGCGCCCATGCTCGCCATCAGCTTCTTGAAAACCATGTGTCCTCCCCGATGATCGTCTCGGCCGCCCATTCCATCACGTGCGCCCGGCCGTAAGCTGGCTCGTCATGCGTGCCCCCACCGCCGACCCGAACGATCCGCTGCCGCGCTCCTTCTTCGACCGCCCGGTCCTGGCCGTCGCCGCCGATCTGCTCGGCCGAATCGTCGTGCACGAGACCGAGGCCGGGCCGGTCGAACTACGGCTGACCGAGGTCGAGGCATACGACGGCGCCAACGACCCCGGCTCGCACGCCTACCGCGGCAAAACCGCCCGCAACGCCACGATGTTCGGCCCGCCCGGCCACCTGTACGTCTACTTCACCTACGGCATGTACTACTGCGCCAACCTGGTCTGCGGCCCACCCGAGCGCGCATCCGGGGTACTGCTGCGCGCCGGCGAGATCATCACCGGGACCGCCCTGGCCCGGGCCCGTCGACCCACCACCCGCAAGGACACCGACCTCGCCGCCGGCCCCGCCCGCCTGGCCATGGCGATGGCCCTGGACCGCACCCAGGACGGCACCGACGTCTGCGACCCCACCGGCCCGGTCCGCGTCCTGTACGGGACACCCCCCGCCCGCACCGCGATCCGCACCGGCCCACGTACCGGCGTCGGCGGCGGCGGAGCCACCCAGCCCTGGCGCTTCCACATCGCGGGCGACCCGACGGTCAGCCCGTACCGAGCCCACCAGCCACGCAAGCGCACCACCAAGCCGGCCGCCGAGCCCGCCGCCGACCCCGACGCCGGCGCGGCCCGGCAAAGCGGTTAGCGCCGAGGGCGGACCGTCGGGCACCCTGTAACGGCTGCAACAGCCGCACTCGCGGCACACGCCGCACCCCCATGCCGCACATCGGCATCGATCGAGGAGACCAGGCACTGTGACGGACATCGTCGACGAGTTGCGGTGGCGGGGCCTGCTGGCCCAGACCACCGACGAGGACGCGCTCAAGAAGGCGTTCACGGACGGTCCCGTCACGGCGTATTGCGGGTTCGACCCGACCGCGGCCAGCCTGCACGTCGGCCACCTCACCCAGATCCTGACGCTGCGCCGACTCCAGCTCTTCGGCCACCGACCGATCGCCCTTGTCGGCGGCGCCACCGGCCTGATCGGCGACCCCAAGCCCTCGGCCGAGCGCGCGATGAACGAGGTCGCCACCGTCGAGGCCTGGACCGACCGGATCCGAGGCCAGCTCTCCGCGTTCCTCGACTTCGACGGCACCGACCCGAACACCGCCGTGATGGCGAACAACCACGACTGGATCGCGCAGCTCGGCATCGTCGAGTACCTGCGCGACATCGGCAAGCACTTCAGCGTCAACCAGATGCTCGCCCGCGAGACGGTGCGCTCCCGCCTCTCCGGCGAGGGCATGAGCTACACCGAGTTCAGCTACGTGCTGCTCCAGTCCTACGACTTCGTCGAGCTCTACAAGCGGTACGGCTGCACGCTCCAGATCGGCGGCAGCGACCAGTGGGGCAACATCACCGCCGGCCTGGACCTGATCCGTCGGATCACCGGCAACGACCCGCACGGCCAGGCGCACGCGCTGACCACCAACCTGCTCACCAAGGCCGACGGCAGCAAGTTCGGCAAGACCGAGGGCGGCACGGTCTGGCTCGACCCCGAGCTGACCACGCCGTACGCCTTCTACCAGTTCTGGCTGGGCTCGGACGACCGTGACGTCTCGCGCTACCTGCGCACCTTCAGCTTCCGCTCGCGCGAGGAGATCGAGACCCTCGAACGAGACAGCGAGGAACGCCCCGCCGCCCGGATCGGCCAGCGCGCCCTCGCGGAGGAACTGACCACGCTGGTCCACGGCGCCGACCAGTGCGTCGCGGTCGTCGAGGCGAGCAAGGCACTGTTCGGCCAGGGCGACCTGACCGCACTCGACGAGCCGACCCTGCGCTCCGCCGTCGCCGAACTCCCCAGCGCACAACTGCCCGAGGGCCCGACGGTGATCGACGCCCTGGTGGCCACCGGCCTCGCCCCGAGCAAGGGCGGTGCCCGGCGCACCATCAAGGAGGGCGGCGCCTACCTCAACAACGCCAAGGTGACCGACGAGGACGCGATGATCACCGCGTCCGACCTGCTGCACGGCCGCTGGGCCCTCCTGCGCCGCGGCAAGCGCAACCTTGCCGCAGCGGAGATCACCGCCTGACACAAGGCAGTTGATGCACCGTCAGCCACCCCGAAGGTTCACTCGTCGAGCCGGTTCCCGACCCGTTTCACTGGGTATAGGGGACCGGCTTGACCCGTCCAAGACGGTGGTTTAAGCTCGTACGAGTCGCAACTTCGGGAGATCCGGACAGGCGCGCCCTCAACACCGGCGCGATGGCCGATCCCATCGCGACTGACACCCCAAACGATCCATCCTGAAGCGGACGGCCTTTGGCTGCTCCGTCCCTGTGGTGTCTCCGTGGGTGTGACCCAGTGTAACCAGTTATCGACACAGCCCTTGTGAAGCGCGCGGAATTTGATCATCCAAATTCCGGGGGTTTTATTTGTGCTGCCATTTATTACTGGGAATCGCATTCTCGGAATGTGATTCGGCTTTACCGGGGAAACCTGCTAGGGTTGAAGCATCGAGTGCCGGAGAGATCCGGAGCACGACGCGCGGCTCGTCGGCCGCCGACATCGCGAGAGTGATCAAGCGAGGTCGGGGTAGGCGGGAAAACGGGTCTGCTAAGCTCAGCGGGCCGGAAGCGGAAGAAACGAGAGTTTCGAAAGCGGAAAGCACGAAGCAGCGGATGAAAAGCGGGTCGGAAGATCTGCTAGAGTCCGGGAGGCGGAAAACGCGGAAACGCGGTGGAAGCCGAAAGCGAGGAAAGCGAAGCCGCCGAAACGGTGTGCTAAGCTGG